>AEPR01000054.1 GCA_000195205.2 Oxalobacteraceae bacterium IMCC9480
GCGACCGCCAGGCCGCAGAACACGATCTCACGACAAACACTTGCGTCATGCACCCATCCGTCTTTTACCATCTGCCCTTAGCTCAACTGGATAGAGCAATGCCCTTCTAAGGCATAGGTTACTGGTTCGATTCCAGTAGGGCAGACCAGTCAGATCCTGCCTCCATTTCCCTTCGTGAAGTTCATCAATGATGATTCGTCGTGTCTGCGCATGACGCTGGCAATCGACTGCCCGCCTGTCATCTACGCTGAAAATAGCTACCTACCCGCTGGTAACCTTTAACTCGGATAATCGCTGCTGTCACCGGCGCGATTTTCGTCGAGTCGTGAAGACACGAATAAAGTACTTGCATATTTGTTGGAATGAAATTATTTTCGATGTTACTGGAAAGTATCACTGCACGATAAATAGTGAGCGCCAGGGACAGCGCCTCGATGCGCTGCCTATAAAAATGAAGGAGACGGTAGTGGCAGCTATGGCTCGATCCATTCTGGACGTTCGCGGAGTCACGCTCGCGTTTGGCGGCGTAAAGGCGTTGAACGACGTGAGTTTTTCCGTTCAGGAAGGCTCGATTACTTCCGTCATCGGTCCCAACGGGGCTGGAAAAACCTCCGTCTTCAATACCATCTCAGGTTTCTACAAACCGGCATCCGGCGACATCCTCTTCTGTGACCAGAGCCTCGCCGGCATCAAGCCACCCCGGCGTGCCGCATTGGGCATGGCGCGCAGCTTCCAGAATATCGCGCTGTTTCGCGGCATGAGCGTGCTCGACAATATCAAGCTCGGCCGCCACTGCCACCTCAAGACCGGTCCGTTATCGGCGCTGTTCTACACCCGTGCTGCACGGCGTGAAGAAGAAGCGCTGCGCCAGGAAATCGAAGAACGCATCATCGACTTCCTGGAGATCGATCACATACGCAAGGCACCTGTCGCATCGCTGTCGTACGGCTTGCAAAAGCGCGTCGAGCTGGCCCGTGCGCTCGCCATGAAACCGAAGATCCTGTTACTCGACGAACCGGTCGCCGGCATGAACCGCGAAGAAACCGAAGACATGGCGCGCTTCATTCTCGAAGTCCGACGCGAGTGGGGCGTCACCATCCTGATGGTCGAGCATGACATGGGCATGGTGATGGACCTGTCCGACCATGTCATCGTCCTCAATTTCGGCCAGGTGATTGCCGATGGCAAGCCGGCCGATGTGCAGGCAAATCCCGAAGTCATCAAGGCGTATCTCGGCTCAGGCGACGTGATGGCGCTGCGGGCGCGCTACAAGGATGCCGCGATCGCGCGGGCCAGGAGCGCTGCATGAATGTCGACTGGTTGTTCTTTTTCGAAATTTCGCTTGCCGGCCTCGGTACCGGTGGCCTGTACGCACTGACTGGCCTGGCCTTCGTCATCATTTACAAAGCCACCCGCGTGGTGAATCTGGCCATCGGCGACATGCTGATGATCGGTGCCTACCTGTTCTTCGCCTTCTCGGCCGGCATGGGCTTGCCGCTGTGGATCGCGATTCCGGCGGCATTGCTGTCGATGGCTGCGATCGGCGCACTGGTCGAACGCACCATCATCCGGCCGATGCTCGGTGAATCGCCGATCTCGTCGTTCATGGTGACGGTCGGCCTGTCGTCCGTGCTGGTCGGCCTGGTCGAACTGATCTGGACAGCCGATCAGCGCCGCTTGCCCGAGTTCCTGCCGACCAAACCGATCCAGATCGGCGAGGCTTTCCTCGCGCCTAAAATTTTCTACGGCTTCTGGGTTGCGGTGGTGCTGATCGTCATCGTGCTGCTGGTGTTCCGCTTCTGGCGCGGCGGTGTCGCGTTGCGCGCGACCGCCTCCGACCAGGGGGCCGCGTACTCGATGGGCATCAATGTGCCGCGCGTGTTTTCGTTGCCGTGGTCGCTGGCGGCGGTGATTGCCGGGGTCGCCGGGATCGTGGTCGGGGCGATAGGCGGCATCTCGTCGTCGATGGGCATCTTCGGTCTGTCGGTGCTGGTAGTGGTGATCTTTGGCGGACTCGACAGCGTGCTCGGCGCATTGGTCGGCGGTTTGCTGATCGGCCTGATCGAAGCATGGACCGGCACCTATCTCGGTGGCGAATACAAGCTGCTCGCCACCTTCAGCCTGCTGGTGCTGATCCTGCTGATCCGGCCGTACGGCCTGTTCGGCACCCATGACATAGAGAGGCTGTAATGCGCATCGGCTCCGCAAAACAAAGTTACCTGGCCGACCAGGCACTGTTCGACAGCACGCCGCAGCGCGCATGGTTTGGCGTGCTGTTGCTGGCGCTGGTCGCCTTCCCGTTTATGGCCAACGAATACTGGCTCTATCTGGCCTGCCTGGTCGGCCTGAATATCGTCAGCACGACCGGCCTCAATCTGCTGACCGGTTACACCGGCCTGGTCAGTCTCGGCCAGGCTGCCTTCATGGGCCTCGGTGCCTACACGGTCGCGATCCTGCAAGTGCGCTACGGCTCGCCATTCCTGCTGAACCTGCTGGCCGGCGGCATCGTCGCGATGCTGGGCGGCATTCTAGTCGGCTTGCCGTCGTTGCGGGTCAAGGGCCTGTACCTGGCGATTGCGACGATCGCGGCCGGCTTCATGACGCATTTTTTATTCGCGCACTGGGCCAGCATCACCGGTGGCAATGGTGGCATGACGGTACCGCCGGCGCGCCTGTTCGGCGCGGAACTCGATACTTCGTTCCGGCTGTACTGGGTCATCGCGCCGATCATGATTCTGATGGTGTTCGGTGCCGCCAACCTGTTCCGCACCCGCATCGGCCGGGCCTTCATCGCGATCCGCGACCGCGATATTTCGGCTGCCGTGCTCGGTATTCCGCTGATGCCGTACAAGCTGATGTCGTTCGCGATCTCGTCGTTTTATGCCGGTGTCGCCGGTGGGCTGTTCGCCTATTTCTTTCGCGTCGTCACGCCGGAGAGCTTTCCGCTGCTGATGTCGATTTTCTTTCTGGCGGCCGTCATTGTCGGCGGCATGGGCACGATCAGCGGCAGCATTTTCGGCGCGATCTTCATGACGCTGGTGCCGGAACTGCTCAAGCTGATCGTCGGCTGGCTGCCGCTCGGCGACAACGCGACACTGGTGCTGTCACCGGTGCGCACGATAGTTTTCGGTTCGATGATCGTGCTGTTCCTGATCTTCGAACCGCATGGTCTGGCGGAGATCTGGCGTCGCATCCGCCGTCTGTTTCACCTGTGGCCGTTCCGGACATAGCACTCATAAAAAAATGGAGACAACATGTTGCGCACTCACCTGAAAAAATGGATCACCTCGCTGGCCGTCACCAGCGTGCTGGCTGCGGCGTCGTCGGCCTGGGCGCAGGAAGACATCGTGCTCGGCGGTTCGATTCCGCTGACCGGCGTGTTCGCCTTTGCCGGCATCGGCATCGACGCCGGCATCAAGGATTACCTGAAGATCGTCAACGATGCCGGTGGCGTCAAGGGCCGCAAACTGCGCTACGTACCGGAAGATACCGGCTACAAGGTCGATGCCTCGATGGCGGCCTTCAAGAAAATTACCAGCCAGAACAAGGTCAGCCTGTACTACGCCGACTCGACCGGATTTTCGAAGACCGTCAATCCGGAACTCGAGCGCTCGGGCGCGATGCTGATGACCGGCGCGTCGTTCGGCAAGGAACTCAACGACCCGAAAAAATATCCGCTGCAATTCATGGTCGGCCCCGACTACAGCGAAATGGTCGGCATCCTGCTGAACTACATCGCCAAGACCAAGCCGGGCGCGAAAGTCGCCATCGTCTATTCCGACACCGAATTCGGCCGCGATCCGATCGAGGCGGCGCGCACCAGCATCAAGAAGCTGGGCCTGAACCTGGTCACCGAAATCGTCACCGCACCGGGCAGCGTCGATGTCTCGTCGGAAGTCATCAAGCTGCGTCGGGCCGATCCGGACTACACGATTTTCCACGGCTACATCCTCGCGCCGATCCCCGAGTTCGTCTCGCAGGCCAAGGCGCTCGGCATGAAGACCGCATTCATGGGCACGTTCTGGAGCATGGATAACTCGACCGTGATGAAGATGGGCGACAGTGGCGACGGCTTCATGGGCGTCATGCCGTATCGCTACTACTACGACACCGAAGGCAAGTCGCCGATGCTGGAAAAAATCCGCCAGCTGCATCCCGAGTACCAGAGCACCGCCTACACGCAGGGCTTCCTGTCGGCGATGCTGATGACCGAAGCGGTCAAGCGCACGCTCGATGCCGGCAAGCCGCTCGATGGCAAGAACATGAAGGCCGCGCTGAACTCGATTGCCAACTTCGACACCGGCGGCCTGATCGGCACACCGATCACGATCAAGGGCAATTCGATCCCGGTCGGACGCATCTACAAGGCCGATATGAAGCAGAAGAAAATGCTGCCGGTGTCCGACTGGATCACGCTGGAACAATAAGGAAATCATCGTGAGCCTCAGCGCCGACATGGTCCTCGAAGTCAACAATATCGAGGTGGTCTACAACAAGACCGTGCAAGTCCTGCGCGGCCTGTCGCTGGCCGTGCCGCGCGGGAAAATCGTCGCGCTGCTCGGCAGTAACGGCGCCGGCAAGTCGACCATGCTGAAAGCCGTGTCGCGCTTGCTGGCCCTCGAGGATGGCGCGATGACGCGCGGTGAAGTGCGCTTCGACGGGCACGACATCAGCCGCAGCGAACCGCATGAACTGGTGCGCGCCGGCCTGTTCCATGTGATGGAAGGACGGCGCGTGTTCGAAGACCTCACCGTCGAAGAAAACCTGGTCGCCGCGACCTATGCGCTGTCCGGCAGGGGTGCGATCAAGCCGGCGTTCGAGCTGGTCTATGAATACTTTCCGCGCCTCTTTGAACGCCGTACCGGACTGGCCGGTTACCTGTCCGGTGGCGAGCAGCAGATGCTCGCCATCGGTCGTGCACTGATCGCGCAACCGAAGCTGATCCTGCTCGATGAGCCGTCGCTGGGGCTGTCGCCGGTGCTGGTCGAAACCATCTTCGAAATCATCGCGCGCATCAATGCCGAGCGCGGCGTATCGATGCTACTGGTCGAGCAGAATGCCTCGGTCGCGCTGGCGGTGGCCGACTACGGCTACATCATGGAGACCGGCAAAGTCGTCATCGATGGCAGCGCAGAAAAGCTGGCAACCGACCCCGACGTGCGCGAGTTTTATCTTGGCATCGGCGCCGAAGGTGGCACCAAGGGCTTCCGCGAACTCAAACATTACAAGCGCCGCAAGCGCTGGCTGTCCTGAGATGACCTATCAAAAAACCCAGGCGCAAATGCTGCGCCAGCAGGCGCAACAGCGTCCCGATGCACTGGCGATCCGTCAAAAGAAATTCGGTATCTGGCAACCGGTCTCGTGGGCCGCGTATTACCGGCGTGCCTGCGATGTCGGGCTCGGGTTCCGGGCGCTCGGCCTCGGGCCGGGCGCGCACGTCGCGATCCTGTCCGAGAACCGCCTCGAGTGGGTGCTCACGCAGCTCGGTGCCGGCGTGGTCGGTGCGATCACCGTTGGCGTGTATTCGACCAGTCCGTCGAATGAAATCGCCTACGTGCTCAATCACTCGGATACCGAAGTCATCATTTGCGAGGACCAGGAACAGGCCGACAAGGTGCTGGCCGCGATCGACCAGTTGCCCTTGCTGCAAAAAATCATCGTGCTCGAAAAGAAAGGCTACGACGAAACGCATGCGCTCGATCCGCAGCGCGTGATGCGTTTTAGCGAACTCGAAGCCATGGGCGCGGAATACGGCCAGCGGCATCCGGCCCTCGTCGATGCCTGCCTCGATGCGCAGCAACCGGACGACACCGCACTGCTGATCTACACGTCCGGTTCCACCGGCAAGCCCAAGGGCGCGATGATCAGCTACGCCAATATTGCGGCGATGGCCGCCGGCGTGGCCGATCGGCTCGATCTCGATGGCACGACCACGCATTTGTCCTACCTGCCGCTGTGCCATGTGGCCGAGCAAATGCTGACGGCGTTCGTGCCGTTATACCTCGGCTCGCGCGTCGATTTCGGCGAATCGATCCGCACGGTGCAGGAAGACCTGCGCGAAGTCGGACCGTCGATGTTCCTCGGCGTGCCGCGCATCTGGGAAAAACTGCACTCGTCGATCTCGATCAAGATGCACGAGTCCGGTCCCGTGCGGCGCTGGCTATTCGCCACCGCGATGCGCACCTGCGCACCGTTCGCGGAAAAGGCCGCGCACCAGCGCAGCCCGCTGCAGCAGCTCTCGTTCGCGCTTTGCTACCTGTTGATCTTCCGCGCGTTGCAGAACTTCATCGGCCTGCGCCGGGTGAAGATTGCGCTGACTGGCGCGGCGCCGATTTCCCCGGCGATCGTGCAGTTTTTCCGCACGCTCGGCGTGCCGCTGGTGGAGGTCTACGGCATGACCGAATCGAGCGGCATGGTGCTCGGGCAGCGGCTCGATGACGTGCGCATCGGCCGGGTCGGCCTGCCGACGCTCGGCGTCGAGCACCGGTTGTCCGAACAGGGCGAATTGCAGATCCGTGGCGGCGTCGTCTTCCAGGGCTATTACAAGAATCCGGAAGCCACCGCCGCCACCATCATCGATGGCTGGCTGCACACCGGCGATGTGGTCAGTGCCGGCGAGGGCGGACTGAAGATCGTCGATCGCCTGAAGGACATCATGATCACCGCCGGCGGCAAGAACCTGACGCCGTCCGAAATCGAAAACACGATGAAGTCCAGCCACTTCATCAAGGAATGCATCGCCATCGCCGATGCCCGCAAATACGTCGCCGCGCTGATCCAGATCGACTACGATGCGGTCGCGCAATGGGCCGAGGCACGCAATATCGCGTTCACGCATTACCGTTCGCTGATCGATACGCCGGCCGTGCGCGAGCTGGTACAGGCCGAGATCGATGTCGGCAATGCGCGGCTGGCGCAAGTCTCGCAAATCCGCAAATTCCATCTGCTGGCCAAGGAGTTGGACCACGACGATGGCGAAGTCACGGCGACGATGAAGGTCCGGCGCAGCAGCATCACCAAGACCTATGCCGGCGATATCGAAGCGATGTATCGCTAATCGACATGGCCATCAAACCTGTGTCATCGACCCCGTCACCGTGGCACCGCAAGCGCGATCCCGACCAGGAGCGCGAGGCCAAGCGCGCGGCGGTGCTGCATGCCGCCGCGCAGCTGTTCAATGAAAAAGGCTTCCACGCGACCTCGCTCGATGAAGTCGCCGAGCGCTTGCAAATCACCAAGCCGACGCTGTACTACTACATCAAGAACAAGGACGACATCCTGTTCCAGTGCGTCAGCCGCGGACTCGCCATGATGCAGGACGCGATCCGCGTGGTCACTCTGTCCGGTGGTAGCGCGCACGACAAGCTGGTCGCGGCGATGCGGCAGTACGCCGAAATCACGACGATGGATTTCGGCATGTGCGTGATCCGGGTCGGCGAAGATCCGCTGCCACCCGATAGCCGCAAGGCACTGCGCCGCATCAAGGGCGGCATCGACCTCGAGTTTCGCGAGCTGATCCGGTCAGGCATCGCCGAAGGGTCGATGGTCGATTGCGACCCGAAGCTGACGGCGTTTGCGATTGCCGGCGCACTGAGCTGGATCGGTCGCTGGTACCGGCCGGACGGACCGGACTCGCCGGCGGCGATTGCCGACCAGATGATCGCCTTGTTCACTGCCGGCCTGAGCACCAGGACCGACGCCGCGACCGTGAGCGCCGTAAAAAAGATCACCCGCAAGACGCCGGTTGCGCCGGCACGCAAGAAAGATTCGCCGCCGGACTAGCGCGGTGCCCGGACTCACTATCTACCCCAACCCAGGATCCCCATGCCCACCACCGAACCCCTCGTCATCCTGCAACGCGACGGTGCCATCGCCACGCTGATCCTCAATCGACCGGGCAGCCTGAACGCGCTCGATCTTCCGACCGCACAGGCTTTCCTGGCCTGCTGTACCGAACTGGCCGCCGATGACAGCGTGCGCGCGGTCTTGCTCAAGGGGGCCGGCAAGGCCTTCGGTGTCGGTGGCGATTTGGCGTCGCTGCGTAGCGATCCCACGGCAACGGCGATGGCGCTGATCCCGCCTTTACATGCCTCCATCCTGCTGCTGACGTCGATGAACGCGCCGGTCATCGCCTGCCTGCATGGCACCGTCGCCGGCGGCAGCCTGAGCCTGGCGATGGCGTGCGACCTGGCGATTGCGGCGGACAACACGCGCTTCAACCTGGCCTACGTTAATGTTGCCGCCAACTGCGACCTGTCCGGCTCATGGCACTTGCCGCGCCTGGTCGGACTGCGCAATGCGATGGCCATCGCGCTGCTTGGCGACACTTTTGATGCGCCCGAAGCCTTGCGACTCGGTCTGCTCAACAGGATCGTACCGGCAGCCGAGCTGGAGTCGGCTGCGTTGGCGCTGGTGCAGCGCTTGGGAAATGGTCCGACGCAGGCGATCGGAAGATTGAAGCGTTTGCTGCGTCAGTCGCTCGACAATGACTTGCCGACGCAGCTTGATCTGGAGCGGGATAATTTTCGGGACAGCACGAAGACGGCGGATTTCGCCGAAGCGATTGATGCTTTTTTCAGCAAGCGCAAGCCGGTGTTTGTCGGGCGCTGAAGCAGCGCCCGCGTGTCAGCTTAAGTTGGCTTTCGCGAACCAGCCGAGTCCGTCTTCGGTGCGTCCGCGCGGCCGGTACTCGCAACCGATCCAGCCCTCGTAACCCAGTTCGTCCAGCAAGCGGAACAGGTACGGATAGTTGATCTCGCCATCGTCCGGTTCATTGCGTCCCGGCACGCTGGCGATCTGCACATGACCGATGTCCGCGATGTGTTTTTTGAACGTGGTGGCCAGGTCACCTTCGACGATTTGCGCATGATAAAAATCCATCTGCACCTTGACGTTGGCCGCACCGGATTCTTCCCGCAGTGCGTGCGCCTGCGCTTGTGTGTTCAGAAAATAGCCGGGGATATCCCGTGGGTTGATCGGTTCGATCAGCAGCGTCAGACCATGCCGGCCGACGGCATGCGCCGCATCGCGCAAGTTGGCCAGATAGGTGGCGCGATACGCAGCCGCATCGGCACCGGCAGGCATCAGTCCGGCCATCATGTGCAGACGCGTCGTGCCGGTCGCCAGCGCGTACTCGATGGCCCGTGCGACACCCGCACGGCATTCATCCTCACGACCGGGCAGGGCAGCCAGACCGCGTTCGCCGGCAGCCCAGTCGCCGGTTGGCAAGTTGAAGAGTACGCACTCGAGATGATTTTCCTTGAGCCAAGTCGCCACTTGCGCCGGCGGATAGTCATACGGAGACAGGAATTCGACTGCACTGAAACCCGCTGCAGCGGCAGCGGCAAAGCGCTGCGGAAAAGCGACCTCGGTGAACATCATCGTGAGGTTGGCGGCAAATTTTGGCATGGTCATCCTGATGGCGGAAAGTTTTTCCGATGGGGGCTAAAGAGTGATCTGTCTACCTGTCAGGCCTGACAGTCGAGGGTGTATTGCTCGGCGATACGGCGCGCCTTGCGTCTGGCTTTCTCGGCGTTGCGGCTTGAGGCGGTGGCAACATCGTCGTCTGCCCATTTGCGGCGTTGCGCCAGGGTCTCGCATTTGCGGCGCTGGGCGCTGGCCACGGCGCTGGCATGCAGGCGCTCCTTGCGTTCGGTGCGCTCGGCCTTGCTGCGGTCCGCTTCGAGCCGCTGCAACCGGACCTTGTCGGCGGCAGCCCGGCGCAGGGCGTCATCCTGCTCCGCCTTGATCGTGGCGGGCGCGCGCAGGTCAGTGGTCGGCACGGTGGCACCCCCGGCACAAGCGATATCGCTGTAGGTAACCTTGCCATTGTCGTCGCACCGGAAAGCCGCATGGGCCGACATCGAAGCAGTCAGCATCAGCACGGCCAAGGCGCCACGCCGGATCAGAAAGGCATGCGCCATGTTCACACTACCTTCCCTGGATTCATCAGGTTCAGTGGATCAAGCGCGGTCTTGATGCTTTCCATCAGGCGCATTTCGACCGGCGATTTGTAGCGCCGGATTTCATCGCGCTTCATTGCACCGAGTCCGTGCTCGGCCGAGATCGAGCCACCGAAATGGTCGACGCTGTCATGCACGACACGGTTGATGTCGTCCTGTCGCGCAATCAGTGCATCGCCGGCTTCACCGGCCGGCGGCGAGACGTTGTAATGCAGGTTGCCATCGCCGAGGTGGCCGAAGGTGACCAGCCGGCAGCCCGGGAATGCGGTGGCCAACAGCGCGTCGGTGCGCGTGATGAAGGCGCCGATATCCGAGATCGGGACCGACACGTCGTGCTTGATGTTCTTGCCTTCGTCGGCTTGCGCGAGCGGGATGTGTTCGCGCAACTGCCACAAGGCTTTCGACTGCGCGATCGACGACGCGACGACCGCATCGTGGATCACTTCCTGTTCCAGCGCATCAGCCATCAGCCGTTCCAGCAGCGCTTCGGCATGCTCGACCGATTCGTTGTCGGACAGTTCGAGCAGCACGTATTGCGGTGACGATTGCGCGAACGGCAGCTTCATTTGCGGGTAATGCGTGGCCACCAGTTGCAGGCAGAAATCCGACATCAGTTCGAAGCCGGTCAGCGTCGCGCCGCAATGAGCTTGCGCCAGCGTGAGCAGGCGCAGCGCGTCTTCCGGCGTGTTCATCGCCGCCAGTGCCGTCAGGCGGGCTTTCGGTTGCGGATAGAGTTTCAGGACTGCCGCCGTGATGATGCCCAGCGTGCCCTCGGCACCGATGAACAAATCGCGCAGGTCGAAGCCGGTATTGTCCTTGCGCAGACCGCGCAAGCCGCTCCAGACTTCGCCTTGTGCGGTGACGACTTCGAGTCCCAGGCATAGGTCACGCATGTTGCCGTAACGCAGAACGGCGGTGCCGCCGGCATTCGTGGCGAGGTTGCCGCCTATCGTGCAGCTGCCTTCGGCGGCCAGCGATAGCGGGAACAGGCGGTCGGCTGCGCTGGCAGCCTCTTGGACGTGTTGCAGGATGCAGCCGGCTTCGACTGTCATCGTGTTGTTGATCAGATCGGTCGCGCGGATCGCATTGAGCCGCGTCAGCGACAGCACGACAGCCGTGCCGCTGTCGTCGGGAACGCTGCCCAGTACCAGGCCGGTATTGCCGCCTTGCGGTACCAGTGGCACGCGATGCGCGTTACACAGACGCACCAGCGCGGCGACTTCATCGGTGCTACCGGGCTTGAGTACGGCCAGCGCCTTGCCGGTAAAGCGGCGACGCCAGTCGGTTAAATAACCGGCCATGTCGGTGGATTCGACGATCACGTACTGTGCACCGATCGCGGTGCGGCATTGTTCCAGGAATTCAGTCATTTGGCAGCTTTTTCAGTGGCTTTGGCGATCACTTCGCGGGTGATTTTCTTGGCGGCTTTCTTGTACGGTTTCAGGTAGTAGATCACCGAGAAAAAATAGGTACAGACCAGCGCGACTTCGATCCAGCCGAGTGTCGCAGAAAGCGGCACGCGATCGCTGGTGGCGCGCACGATGCCTTCCGTGAAATAGATCAGGATCAACATCGATGACCATTGCAGGGTGTAAATGTCACGCTTGATCACGCCGCGCAAAGGCAGCAGTAGCGGGATGACTTTGAGCACCATCCACGAACCGCCCGGCCGCAGTGGCGCCAGCCACAGTTCCCAGGCAACGCCGAGGACGATCAGGCCGATCAGGCTGGAGACGGCAGCGTGGTAGCAGGATTTCTGGAAGGAGGTTTGCATCAGCGGGATCGCATTTTTTGGGCAGTTTCGGCCAATCGCCGGCCCAGCGCGATGGTCAGGGTCCGGCTATCGTCGGAGATCGGGTGCTTGCCATTGAGGCCGGACCAGTGACTGGCACCGTAAGGCGTTCCGCCGGAGGAGGTGGTCATCAGTTCGGGGTGGGTGTAAGGCAGGCCGAGGATCATCATGCCGTGATGCAGTAGCGGCATCATCATCGTCAATAGCGTGCTTTCCTGACCGCCATGCAGGCTGCCGGTCGAGGTGAACACGCAGGCCGGCTTGCCGGCCAGTGCGCCACCTAGCCATTGCGCGCTGGTGCCGTCCCAGAAATACTTGAGCGGCGAGGCCATGTTGCCGAAGCGGGTCGGTGACCCGAAGGCCAGGCCGGCGCAATCGGTCAAGTCCTGCAATTCGACGTACGGTGCGCCCTGCGTGGGGATCTCGGGTTCGGTCGCTTCGGTGACGGTGGAAATTGCCGGCACGGTACGCAGCAGTGCATCGCAACCGGCGACACTTTCGATGCCTTGCGCCAGCAATTCGGCCATCGTGCGGGTCGATCCGTGACGGGAGTAATACAAAACCAGAATGGACAAGTTGGGTGAGTTCATCCGCGATATTATAGGGCGCTTTGCAATCCGCTCAGCATCTCGCTTTGCATCCGTTTTTGCATCCCGAACATGCCGCTTTCAGCCACCTCTCAGCCACCCACGACCGAGTCTTTTGCATGCCACGAGCCACCCGTTTTTCCTTGATCCGCGGCCTGACCTGGGCACAAGTGCGCGACCTGTTCCGCTTCGCCGCGCGCCGCCTCGACGAAGAACATTTGCCGCAGGTTGCCGGTAGCCTGACCTTCACTTCGGTGCTGGCGCTGGTGCCATTACTGACAATCGCGCTGGCGATCTTTACTGCTTTTCCGCTGTTCAACACCTTTCGCGCGTCGCTGGAAGCGTACTTCGTCCAGAACCTGATGCCGAAAGCGATCGCCAATACCGTGCTCGAATACCTGACCCAGTTTGCCGCCAAGTCAACCGGCCTGTCGGCCATCGGCGGCGGCGTGCTGATCGTCACCGCCGTGGCGATGATGTCGACGATAGACCGGGTCTTCAACCGCATCTGGGGGGTGCGCGTGAGCCGGCCGTTTCTGCAGCGGGTGCTGGTCTACTGGGCCATCGTCACGCTCGGGCCGCTGCTGATCGGCGTATCGATTTCGCTGACCTCGTATCTGTTCAAGGCCACCAATGGCGTGGTGCTGGCGATCCCGTTGATTGGCGCGGTGGCGTACACGATCATTTCGGTGGCACTGACGACCGGTGCCTTTGCGCTGCTCTATGTGTCCGTGCCGAACCGCACCGTCGACTGGCCCGATGCGTTGTGGGGCGGCTTGCTGGCCGGGGTCGCGTTCGAAATTGCAAAGCGCGTGTTCGCCACCTACGTGGTCCGGTTTCCAACCTACACGATGGTGTACGGCTCGGTGGCGGCGGTGCCGATTTTCCTGCTGTGGATCTACATGTTCTGGATGATCACGCTAGGCGGCGCGTTGCTGGCAGCAGCCTTGCCGGTCGTCAAATACGAACGCTGGTGGCATGTCGCGCGACCCGGCAGCGCCTTCGTCGATGCGATCGATATCCTGCGCATGCTGTACCGCGCGCGCAGCGTCGCCAGTTCCGCCGAAGTCAATGCCACGATGATCCGCAACGGCACCCGGCTGGGCTTCGATGAGTCAGAGCAGCTGCTCGAGCAGATGCTGGACGCCGGCTGGGTGGGACGCATCCGCAACGAGATCCCCAAGCGGCGACTGCGCTGGGCCAAATCCGACAATGGCAGCCTGGATCGCTGGACCTTGCTGGTCAATCCGCAGCAACTCAAGCTAGCCGACATCTATCAGCTGTTCGTGTTCGATGCGTTCAGTGCGTCACCGCTGGCGACGCATGTCGAAAGCGCGATCGAGCGGGGTCTCGACCAGAGCCTGGCCGCGTACTTTGATCACGAGCCGGTGCGGCCGTTCAAGCTGAGTGCGGCGGCGGAGTCCGATGGTTTGTGATTGATGGTGACGGGGGATGCGGGGTGATTGCTGGTGACCGGTCCGTTTGTTAGATGAACGCAATCGATAAGCGTCCCGGTGAGAAGTCTTCCGGGACCTCGATGTAAAAGATTGACATAGATTGACGCCCTGCTACCATCGGATTTTGAAATGGAGGGCTTGTCATGGGATTGCATGTATCGTTACCTGAAGAGTTGGAGCGGCTTGTTCACCAGGAAGTTGAAACAGGCATGTACGGGAGCGCAAGCGAGTTGGTACGGGAAGCCTTGCGCGATTTTTTCGATGATTTGTCCGGTCGCAAAATGGTAGACATGAAAGATCTGCGCCAAGAGATGCAAATACGGCGGCACCAAGCCTTAAAAAACCTCGATAACTTGCAGAGCGTTGAAGCCGCTTTTCAGGAATTGTCTGACAAGCATAAGCTTGAAGCATGACCTTTCGCGGCATTCTGACAGAAGAAGCGAAGGCAGAGCTCGATCATGAGATTGCTTATTCAAAAGAGCGTTGGGGGACACGGCAAGCGACCGTGTACAAGCGTGAACTTTTGGAACGAGTGCGCAAGATTGTCCGTAACCCATTGCTGTATCCAATCAATCCAGACCTGGGAGACGGCTTGCGCTGTGCGCGACACAAAGGCAACTACATCATCTACGCGCTCGATGAAGAAAAAAAAGTAATTTTATTCTTGGGATTTCCGAGCATTTACAGGCAACGATGAAATAGATAGCTGGCTAATGACAGTGCCTGGAAACTGGCGCCTCCGGGACAAACAGGTTCGCGTGAAGCCCTGCAATCCTGACGCTGCACGTGCAATGTTCACCGCCAGTTCCGGGGCATTGCGGTACCCCATTCTGCTCGCGCAATCTCTTTACTTATAAGTTCAGCGCAACATAAGCGCGAACACGCGAAGCAGCGACGAATGCCACGACATCCAAAAATCCCCCGGGAGGCGGTTTCGTCCTGTTCCTGCTTTGCCGAGTATTCCAATGCCAAAGAAAAAGCCCTTGTACCATCTTGCTCACGTTGTAATGTCACGCCTTCAACACGGCAAACCCGAACAAGTTGGCCAGCACCGCATCCGGCTGTTCAGCCATCAACGCATGGCCACAACCGGCTAGTCTTTCGACCCGTGCCGCCGGTATTGCCGCGATCAGTGCGGCACTGGCACGCGGCGGCGTCATCTGGTCTTGCTGCGCCAGCAAAAAGAGCGTCGGGCAGGTCACGGCAGCCGCTGCCTCCATGCCCTGCGCATAGCTGTTGCAGGCAACAAAATCAGTATGAAAAAGTGCTACCGGATTAGCAGCCGCCAGTCGCTGCATCAGTCGCTGGTTGCCACCGGTGACCGAAAATCCCGGCCCCGGTGACGACGGTTTTTGCGCGATGCCGGAATGCGACCAGATATTGACCATGTCGATGGCACGCGGCTCGTCGTGCAGCGCCGCGTCGAGCAATGCCTCCGACACCTTCATCGGATATGCACACGCCAGCAGCGCCAGCTTGTCGACCCGCGCCGGCGCGCGGTGCGCGGTTTCCAGCGCGATCAGCGAGCCCATGCTGTGACCGATCAGCATCGCGTGCGTGACGCCGGCCGCACCGAGCACCGCCAGCAGCCAGTCGGCCATCGCCTCGACCGAGTCCAGCGGCGCACCCTTGCTGCGGCCGTGGCCGGGCAGGTCGATGGCCAGCACGCCAAAGCCATGATGGGCAAAGTAACGCGTCTGCAGGATCCAGACCGAGTGGTCGTGCTGCGCGCCGTGGAGAAACACAGCGGTCGGCAATGCGGCATCGAAAGCCTTGCCGCCGGTGTAGCAATAGGCATCATGGCCGGCAACGTTGAGCAGCATGTCAGGCTCCTTTCGGGATGCGTTGCGAGGCCTTCAGGCCGATGGCCAGGTCCTCGATCAGGTCGTCGATATCTTCGAGTCCGACCGACAGCCGCATCGTGCCTTCGGTAATCCCGGAGGCCAGAAGCTGGCCGGTCGGTACACGAAAATGTGTGGTCGAGGCCGGATGGATGACCAGCGATTTCGCATCGCCGACATTGGCCAGGTGCGAGAAAATTTTGAGTGCCTCGACGAAGCGCTGGCCGGCTGCGCGGTCGCCCTTGATGCTGAACGTGAAGACTGCACCGCAGCCTTTCGGCAGCAGTTTTTTGGCCAGTGCATGATCCGGATGCGATGGCAGTTCCGGATACGAGACCGATTCCACGGCCGGATGCGCGACCAGGAAGTCGACCACCTTGCGGGTATTGGCAACATGCCGGTCCATGCGCAAACCCAGGGTTTCGATGCCCTGCAAAATCGCGAATGCATTGTGCGGACTCATCACGGCACCGAAGTCGCGCAAGCCTTCGCGACGCGCCCGCAGCGCGAACGGCGCGACCGTCGATTCTTCCGAAAACACCATGCCGTGGAAGCCATCGTAGGGTTCGCACAGTTCGGCGAAACGGCCGGTTTTTTCGTAGGCCAGTTGCCAGTCGAAGGTGCCACCATCGACCAGCAGGCCGCCGATGGCAGTGCCGTGGCCGCACAGGAATTTGGTGGCCGAATGAAAAATCAGGTCGGCACCATGATCGAACGGACGCAGCAGGTAGGGCGTCGTGAAGGTCGCATCGACCATCAGCGGTAGATAGTGTTCATGCGCCAGCGCTGCAACGCGGTCAATGTCGAGCACGTCGAGGCCGGGATTGCCCAGGGTTTCGGCGAACAGGACCTTGGTGTTTGGACGGATCGCGGCGCGCCAGGCATCGAGGTCGCGCGGATCGACGAAGGTGGTCTCGATGCCGAAGCGTTTGAGCGTATAGCCGAGCAGATTTTGCGAGCCGCCGTACAGCGCGCGCGAAGCGACGATGTGCGAACCGGCCCCGGCAATCGTCACCAGACCGAGGTGCATTGCGGCCTGGCCGCTGGCAGTGGCCAGGCCGGCTACGCCGCCTTCGAGCGCGGCGATGCGCTCTTCCAGCACCGCGTTGGTCGGATTCGAAATGCGCGAATACACATGGCCGGAACGCTCCATGTTGAACAGTGACGCGGCATGGTCGGAGTCCTTGAAGACGAAGGAACTGGTCAGGTAGATCGGTGTGGCGCGTGCGCCGGTGGCGGGGTCGGGGGCGGCACCGGCGTGCAGTGCAAGGGTATCGAATCCGGGGTACTGGGGTCCGCTCATGGGGCTGTGTCTCCTGTCTGGAATGGCTGAATCCTAGCACTTGCGGCAGGGCACCCCGGCAGTATCCGGAAGCGCGCTAGATTTTTCGACCTGCTTGCGCTACATTGCAAACGATAGAACAACAACGAGCCGGGACACGAAAAATGAAAGTATCTGAAATCCTGCAAGTCAAGGGCAACATCCTCTACACCGTCACTCCCGAAACACCAATGCTCGAAGCAGTCATCACGATGGCCGAAAAAGATATCGGCTCGCTGGTTGTCATGGAGTTCGGCGAACTGGTCGGCATGCTGAGCTTTCGCGAAGTCATGAAAACACTGCACGAAAACGGCGGTGAAATCGGCAAGACCCTGGTGCGCAAGCACATGGATGACCATCCGATCACGGTCACGCCGGAAACCGAAATCAATGAAGTGCGCCGCCTGATGCTGGAGCGTCATGCACGCTACGTACCAGTCCTTGACGCCAAGATGCTGCTGGGCGTGATTTCGTTTTATGACGTCGCCCGCGCTGTCGTCGAAGCGCAGAGTTTCGAAAACAAAATGCTGAAAGCCTACATCCGCGACTGGCCTGCCGAAGGCGACGAATAACTTGTCCGGAATAACCATCACTGCGACCATCACCATGCCGTTACTGCTTGTCCGAACAGGGCAGTCTTTAACGGCATTTTCATTTGCACGAGGACGGCCGGAAGCGGGCGTCTTTTCAGGGAGCTAGCATCATGCATATCGCCATCATCGGCGCCGGTCTGTCCGGCCTGACTTGCGCTCGTCGTTTGCACGAGCAGGGACACAGCGTCATCGTCTACGAAAAAAGCCATGCGGTCAGCGGCCGCATGAGCACCCGCCAGACCGACTTCGGCGGTTTTGATCACGGCGCGCAGTACTTCACGGCCAGCAGCGACACCTTCAAGAAAGATGTCGCCAGCTGGACCAAAGCCGGCTGGGTCGCGCCGTGGCAAGGCAAGTTTGTCGCGCTCGATCATGGCACGGCGACGGTCGCCGGCAAGTCGGGTAGCCGCCATGTCGGCGTGCCGGGCATGCGCTCGGTCGGCGTGCATCTGGCGCAGGGACTCGACGTGCGGACCGGACAACGGGTCGATCACATCGAAGCCCACGGCGAGCAGTGGCTGCTGGCCGTGCACTGCGACACGGTACCGGTCGCGGCCAGCGCCGGACCCTTCGATGCCGTCATCGTGGCCGTGCCGGCTGATCAGGCCACTGCCTTGCTGGAGGTCGTGCCGGCTTTCGCCAAGGCCGCCAAAAAAGCATTTCTGGTGCCCTGCTGGACCTTGATGGCAGCGTTCCAGGATTCGCTGGAGCTGGGCTACGATGGCGCGTGGGTCAACAATTCGCGGCTATCGTGGCTGGCGCACGATGCGTCCAAACCGGGTCGTCGTCCGGGCGAGCACTGGATCGGTCAGGCCTCGGCGGCATGGAGCATCGAACATCTGGAAGACGAGCCGGACCGGGTCCGCGAAAAATTACTGAAGGCATTCCACGAGGCCACCGGCAGCCAGGTGCAGCCGGTATTTTCGACCGTGCATCGCTGGCGCTACGCGCAGGCCGCGACCACCCTCAAAGACGATTGCCTGTGGAATAAAAAATTGCGCATCGGTGCCTGTGGCGACTGGTTTGCCGCCGGACTCGACGGCGCCGGGAAAATTGAAAATGCCTACCTGAGCGGAGCCGCGCTGGCTGCGGTGATCGCCTGAGTCCGGAACGGCCGGCGCCGGCCGCACGAAGCCAGTTTGCGCTGCTGGCCGAGCGGCGTTTTGCGCCATTTTTCTGGACGCAATTTCTGGGCGCGCTCAATGACAATGTCTTCAAGACGGCGTTGCTGACGATCCTGACCTACGACGCGTTGAGCTGGACCACGCTCGATCCGGTCTTGCTGACCAACCTGATTCCGGGACTATTCATTCTCCCGTTCGTGCTGTTCTCGGCCACCGCCGGACAGCTGGCCGACAAGTTCGACAAGGGCCGCGTCGCGCGATTGGTGAAGCTGCTCGAGATCGCCATCATGGCGCTGGCCGGCTTCGGCTGGATGACGCACAACCTGCCGCTGCTGGTGCTGGCGATCGTCGGCATGGGCTTGCACTCGACGCTGTTCGGGCCGGTCAAATATGCGTATCTGCCGCAGCATCTGCGGCGCACCGAGCTGGTCGGCGGCAACGGACTGGTCGAGAGCGGCACCTTCGTCGGCATCCTGCTCGGCGAAATACTGGGCGCGCTGCTGATCGTGCACAAGCCGTGGGGTGTCGAACTGATCGCTGCAGGGACGCTGATACTGGCCGTGCTGGGCTGGCTGTGCAGCCGTGCGATTCCGCCGTCGCCCGCGCCGGTGCCGGACCTGAAAGTGAACTGGAATCCAGTCACCGAGACCTTGCGCAACCTGAATTATTCGCGCCAGAACCGGACGGTGTTTTTATCCCTGCTGGGCAATTCCTGGTTCTGGTTTTATGGCGCGATCGTCCTC
Organism: Oxalobacteraceae bacterium IMCC9480; assembly: GCA_000195205.2. Taxonomy (GTDB): domain Bacteria; phylum Pseudomonadota; class Gammaproteobacteria; order Burkholderiales; family Burkholderiaceae_D; genus Actimicrobium. Next base: position 19,421 of record AEPR01000054.1, read on the forward strand.
GCGCAATTTCCGCTGTATGCCAAAAATTATCTGCACGGCGATCACGGTGTATTCGTGTTGCTGCTGACGGTGTTTTCGCTCGGGATCGGTGCCGGCTCGCTGCTGTGCGAGCGCCTGTCCGGTCATCGCATCGAGATCGGGCTGGTGCCATTCGGCTCGATCGGCTTGTCGGTGTTTGGTGTCGAACTGTTCCTGTCCAGCCTTGCGTACACCAACACGCTACCGGTCGACGTGGCCGGTTTTCTGGCGCAAACGGGTAGCCTGCGCATCCTGTTTTCCTGCCTGATGATCGGTGTCTCCGGCGGGCTGTACATCGTGCCGCTGTTTGCGCTGATCCAGACCCGCTGCGATCCCCGCCACTTGTCACGCACGATCGCCGGCATGAATATCCTCAATGCGCTGTTCATGGTGGTGGCGGCTTTGCTGGCGATGCTGCTGCTCAAGAACGGCGTCACGATTCCGCAATTGTTCCTGGTCACCGCACTGCTCAATGCGCTGGTGGCGCTGTACATTTATTCGCTGGTACCGGAGTTCCTGATCCGCTTTCTCGCCTGGTTGCTGATCCACACGATCCATCGGGTGCGGTGCGTCGACGCCGCGCATATTCCGGCGGAAGGGGCTGCGGTACTGGTCTGCAATCATGTCAGCTACGTCGATGCGTTCGTGATTTTGGCGGCCAGCCCGCGGCCTATCCGCTTCGTGATGGATCACCGCATTTTTCAGTTTCCATTGCTATCCTGGGTGTTCAGGAGCGCCCGCGCGATTCCGATCGCGCCCGCCAGCGAAGATCCGGTGGTGATGGAAAAAGCCTACACCGCCATCGCGCAGGCGCTGGACGATGGCGAGCTGGTCTGCATTTTTCCGGAAGGAAAACTGACCGTGAATGGCGAGATCAATGTCTTCCGTGGCGGCATCATGAAAATTCTGCAGCGTTCGCCGGTGCCGGTGATCCCGCTGGCCTTGTGCGGTCTGTGGGGCAGCCTGTTTTCACGGGCAAAGAGCAACCCGTTTGATCGCGTGTTCCGGCGCGGCCTGCGGTCGCGACTGATGCTGGTTGCCGGTGCACCCTTGCCGCCTGGCGAGGTCACGCCCGATCTGTTGCGCGAGCGCGTGCAGACATTGCGTGGCCAGACCCGCTAAGCGCTTGCTCAGTGGATGACCAGGACGTCGTTGCTGCAGCAATCGACCAGCTTGCGATAGACCTCGGGCATCACGTTGATGCAGCCTCGCGTCACACTGCGCCGCTGCTCGGTCCGCTGGTCATTGAGCCGATCGATCCGGTGTTCCGAGGCGTTGCGCGTGTAGACCCGATGGATGGCCCACAGGTTTTGCCGGTCTTCGTGAAACACCAGTACGTCGCCGCCATAGCCGGGCTCCAGGGTGCGCTGCGGTGACAGCGAAAACGTACCGGCCGGCGTGGCATTGCCGACTAGTGCCGGATAACAGCTTCCCAGAAAACAGATCGATGCCGCCGCGAGACTGACGAGGACCATGTCAGCCGCGCGGTTTCTTGTGCGTGACCTCGATGGGGGCCGGCGGTGCCGGTGCCGGCACCGGAACAGTGACGATCATCGGCAGAGGTTTTCTTTCCGGCCGGACGAAAATGTACTCGCCGCGACCCAGCGCAGGAATCACCTGAAAGCCGTCGCAGGTCAGTTTTTCCTCCGCCGATTCCGGCTCGCACGACAGCGATAGCGCGCGCGGCCAGATGGTTGCTGCGGTCGGAAAGCCGGGCAGGTAGTTCGGCACGTGATACAGGCCATCGCCGACCAGCCGGGCTGTTTCGGTGCCGCTGGTCGACATCGCCGGCGTGCCCGAGCCGAGCGCCATTTTGGTGACCTCGATGCCGTTGGCGGCATCGGACAAGCTATCGGCAGAAGCCGGTCCGGCGATGGACAGGAGGGCCAGCGCGAGGCTGGCAAATGTGTGGTTCACGGTATGTCCTTCCAGAACGGGGTTGTCGTCGAGAGCGTCATCAATAGCGATAGTTCGCATCGGTTTCATTGATGCCGGCGGTGGGGTTGACGGGGACCGTTGCGACTTCCCGGTCCGGGCAATGCACGCCGGTTGCCTCGAAAGCTTCCCGGTTCAGCTTGTCCATGCACAGCCGCGCCAGCGCCGCACCCTTGAATCCCATGTTCCAGATCTCGCGGGCGTTTTTCAGCATCAGGCAATTGCTGTCGGTCCAGCTGCTGCCGACGCTAAAGCCGAACGAGACCGCGCTGGCACCGACCGAGGTCGAGCCCATGCAGGTGTCGTTGCTGCTGGTCAGTGCCGGTGCCATGGCGGTGGCAACCGGACTGCGTGCCTGGGCTTCGTAATTGGCGTGGCTGTCAATCGAGAGCGATTGACCCTGGCTGCCGACGCCTTGTGCAGCACCGCCGCTGCTCGATGAATTGGCCGCGGCGGCTGCCTTCGCATTGGCACGGGCGGTCGCTGCTGCTGATTTTTTACTCACGGAGGTGGCGGCCGGCCCTGAGAGTGCCCAGGCCGGCTGGAGCGGAATACCTTCGGCGCCAGCGCTGTTGATGGTCATTGTTATCGTCGTGAGGCTTGCCAGCAGGATGCATGTCTTGATCGTCATGATTTTTCCTTGGATGCGGTGGGTGGTGGGGTCACGGAGCGCTGGTGCTGCCGGTGGATCCGGCCAGATTGGCGCGGACAAAGAACTGGCCTGCAGCGCCGATGCCGGCCATACCTGCGGCATTCATCTCTTTCAGCGCGCCGCTGGTATTGGCGGCGCTTACAAAACCGGACTTGTCATCGCTGATGCTCACCGATGCAGGGCCGGCGTTGCGGTTGTAGTGCAGTTGCAGGTCGAAGCCTGACTTGGTTTGTCCTTCTGCATAGCTGCCCTGGTTGGTGCCGGCGACGATGCGGTTGTCGGTCTGTACGCTCGCGTTGCCGCCATTGAGGCCTTGCGTGACGCCGTGGATCGCGGCGTTGCCAGCGATCAGCGTGCCGGCGCTGCCTGTCGAGCTGGCCGATCCCTGACCGGAACCGGTGCTGACGTTGTAGGCCTTGCTGAAGCTGTCGGTGCTTGCCTGGCCACTCGTGCCGGCGTTGACTTTGCTGAAATCAGGTTGGTGATTTGCGCTGGTACCGACCTTGGCAGTGGCGGCTTCGGTGTTGCGTGCGAAAGAGGTGGAAGTGCCGTTGGTGCCGAGGCTGATGTTGCCTCTGATGGTGTTTTGAATTGCCACGTTGCCATTGGCGCTGGCGCTTGGTTCGGTGGCATGGACACTTGCCGAAGCAAGCAGGCTGGCGGTTGTAATGAACAGTGCGAGTGAGGAGGTGTTCATGGATTTCCTATTTAAAGTAGTTTTATGACAACTAAAATTGTCGTAACGATCAGTGGTGCTGATAAACAGACAAGTTCGGTGACTACAAAAAAAATGCGGAGATCGGCAACGCATGCCGATTCTGGGCAATGGATGACGGATGCCTGTCCGTTTGATCGGGGCAGGTCCGTTCGCCGGTAGCGGCAAGGGCTTGCTACAATCCGCCGTCTTGTTTCCAATTTCCCGCCATGACCTCTTCACGCTCTTTTCTTCGATCGACGCTGTCCTTGCTGTTTGGCCTGCTGCTTTGTCTTGGCCAGGCGCAGGCAAAGCCCGTTCTGCAGATCGCCGCCGCGGCCGATCTGGCGCAGTGCATCGATGAATTGAACGCAGGGTTTTCTGCCGCACACGGCGACGTTGCGGTGACGGCCAGCATTGGCTCATCGGGAAATTTTTATGCGCAGATCACCAACGGCGCGCCGTTCGATGTCTTTCTGTCTGCCGATCTGGCGTATCCGGTTGCGCTGGCCAAGGCCGGTCATGCCGACCTGTCTTCGCTGATCACGTATGCCCATGGCCAACTGGTGCTGTGGACGGCCGACATGGCGCTCGATCCGGCGGCGGGATTCAAACTGTTCGACGACGCGCGGGTAAAGCGCATTGCGATTGCCAACCCTGACCTCGCACCTTACGGTCGCGCTGCGCGCGATGCCTTGCAGCATGCCGGTGTGTGGGAGGCGATTCAGCCGCGTCTGGTATTTGGCGATAACGTCGCCCAGACCGGGCAATTTATCGCGACCGGCAACGCGCAGGTCGGCTTGATCAGCGCGGCCCATTTCAAGCCCGGCGTGGCGCGGCCGGGCCGCAGCTGGACGGTGCCCCAGAGCTGGTATCCGCTCATCGAGCAGGGCGCGATCGTGACGGGTCGCGGGCGCAGCAATCCGCTCGCCAAAAAATACGTGGACTTTTTGCGCAGTGAAAGTGGCCGGACGATTTTGCTCAGGTACGGCTTCGTGGTGCCAGGATCGCCGCGGTGATTACGCCGGTCTGGCTGTTGCCGCATGAGTTGTGGGTGGCGCTCGGGCTGACCCTCCAGCTTGCGGCGGTCTCGACCGTGATCCTGATGCTGATCGTGCTGCCGCTGGGCTGGTGGCTGGCAACGACCCGGCACCGCGCCGCCTTGCTGCTGGAAATCCTGATGTCGCTGCCGCTGGTGTTGCCGCCTACCGTGATCGGTTTCTATCTGCTGACGCTGCTGTCGCCACAGCATGCGGTCGGACAGTGGTGGCAACAGTTGTTCGGGCAAACCTTGCCGTTTTCTTTTGCCGGACTGGTGATCGGTTCCTGTGTCTATAGTTTGCCGTTTGCATTGCAGCCGGTGATGGCGGCGTTCCGCATGTTGCGTCCCGAAATCGCCCAGGCGGCCTATTCGCTCGGCATGACCCGCTGGCAGGCTTTTCTGCACGTGCTGCTGCCGCTGTCGAAAGCCGGTGTCTACTCGGGCGCGATCCTGGCCTTCGCCCACACCATTGGCGAGTTCGGCGTCGTGCTGATGCTGGGCGGCGGGATTCCCGGCGTGACGCGGGTGGCGTCGATTGCGTTGTATGACGAGGCGCAAAAATTGAACTACCCGGATGCCCACGGCTTCGCGCTGTTGCTGCTGGCGCTATCGTTCATTTTGCTGTGCGCCACGACCGCGCTGCAAAAACGCCAGGAGCGCTGGCGTCAGCTCGGGCACTTTTCCTTGCGCTGATTGCAGTGCAATTACTTGTTGCGGTCGGGACTTGTTAAAATGCGCCATTCGCAGGATTGCCGCAGACAGCCGCGCCTCCTTTCATCCCCTTACCAAGATCGATCCAAGTTATGTTGAGTTACCGCCACGCCTTCCATGCGGGCAATCATGCCGACGTCCTCAAGCACGTCGTGATGATGCAGCTGCTGCGCTACCTCAATCAAAAAGACACGCCCTACATGTACATCGATACCCACGCCGGTGCAGGCGTGTATGCCCTCGATGGCGGTTACGCGGCCAAGAATGCCGAATTCGAAAGCGGTGTCGCGCCGCTGTGGAGCCGCAAGGACTTGCCGCCGGTCCTGCATGAATACATACAGATGATCAAGAAGATGAATCCGAGCGGCAAGCTGCGCTATTACCCGGGTTCGCCGTATGTGGCCGACAAGGTCATGCGCGAAGCCGACCGCTTGCGCCTGTTCGAGCTGCACCCGTCCGACGCCCGCATCCTGCAGGACAATTTCCGCAAGGTCGAAGCCCATGCTGCCGAGCAGGGCGTGCGCGCCACCGTGCGCGGCAAGCGCATCATGATCCAGAAGGGTGACGGCTTCCTCGGCCTCAAGGCGCTGCTGCCGCCGCCGTCCCGGCGCGGACTGGTATTGATCGATCCGCCTTACGAAGACAAGTCCGATTACAAGCGCGTCAAGGACACGCTGCAGGATGCGTTGGGGCGCTTCGCCACCGGCACCTACGCGGTCTGGTACCCGGTGCTGCACCGGATGGAATCGCGCCAGTTGCCCGACAAGCTCAAGCGTCTGCAGGCCAATGGCTGGCTCAATGTCACCTTGTCGATCGCTGAAGCTTCGCCGGATGGATTCGGTTTGCATAGCAGCGGTATGTTCGTGATCAATCCGCCGTTCGGACTCGAGGCTATGCTCAAGGACTTGATGCCATTCCTGGTCAAGACACTTGGCCGCGACAGCGGTGCCGGCTTCACCCTCGAAACCGGTACGACGGCCGTTCCTTACACCGGTACCCGACGGGTCTGAAGCGAATCACGATGAACAAGGCATTTGTCAAGGAATCCGACAACGACGACGATGATGACGAGCTCGCGTTGCCGGAAATTCCGGCCGGTACCCGCAACTACATGACGCCTGCCGGTTTCCAGCGCATGCGCGAAGAGTTGCTGCACCTGATCGATGTCGATAGGCCGGAGGTCGTGCACATCGTCCATTGGGCGGCATCAAACGGCGACCGGTCCGAAAACGGCGACTACATTTACGGCAAGCGGCGCTTGCGTGAAATCGATAGGCGCATTCGCTTTCTGACCAAGCGCCTTGATGTGGCCGAGGTGGTCGACCCGACCATCCATCATGGCAATGAACAAGTGTTTTTTGGCGCAACCGTGCGCTACGAGAACAGCGCCGGAGAGCAGCATGTGATCACCATCGTCGGCATCGATGAGCTCGATCCCTTGCATGGCAAGATCAGCTGGATTTCACCGGTGGCGCGGGCCATCACGAAGTCGCGCGTAGGCGATACGATCACCCTGAAGACGCCGTCCGGTGTCGAAGAATTGCAGATACTTGAAGTGACTTACCCGGCGCCGGCAGCGCCCTGATACCAGCGGTCAGTTCGCGGGATTGCTCCACTGGCCGCGCTCACGCAAGATACGCGTCACGCCAGTAATGCTGCGTACATTACGCATCATGCGCGCCAGATGAACACGATCTTCGACCTGCACCGTAAACCGCAACTGCGTCATGATCGAATCGTGGTCTTCATCCATTCCGACGAAAGTAATGTTGGCATCGGATTCACCGATCTCGGCGGCTACCCGCGCCAGCACACCGCGCTCGTTGGTGACCAGCACGATGACGCGGCAATCGAAACGCCGGTTCAGGTCGGCACCCCAGACCACATCGATCCAGCGTTCAGGTTCCTTGTCGCGGCTGCGTCGTGCGACATCACATTCCTGGCTGTGCACGACCAGACCCTGGTCGCGCTTGAGCTGGCCGGTGATCTTGTCGCCCGGAATAGGCAGGCAACATTGCGCCAGTTGCACGGCCACGCCATCGCTGCCGTAAATGATGACCGGATCGAGCTTGGTGACGGCGAGGTCATCGGCCGCGCCGCTGATCCGCGCCTGCAGCGGTTGGCCCATCGTGTCATTGAGACCCATGATGTGGCGTGCCACCAGTGCCGCCATGCGCTTGCCGATGCCGATGTCGGCATGCAGTTCGTCGAGCGATTGGGCGCTGGATTCGTTGAGTAGCCGCTCCATCGTCGGGGCAGGGATGGTCGAGTCGAGATTCAGTGCCGCCAGTGCCTGGCCCAGCAGCAGCGCACCCAGTTCGACCGATTCCGACAGATTGATCGTGCGCAGATGATGCCGGATCGCCGAACGGGCCTTGCCGGTTCGCACAAAAGTCAGCCAGGTCGGGCTCGGACGTGAACTGGCCGAGGTGATGATCTCGACGATATCGCCGTTGCGCAGTTCGGTGCGCAGCGGTGCGTGTTCGTGGTTGATGCGTGTGGCGACAGTCTGGTCGCCGATATCGGTATGGATCGAGTACGCAAAGTCGAGCGCGGTCGCGCCACGCGGCAACGCGATGATCTTTGATTTCGGGGTGAACACATAGACCGAATCCGGGAACAGGTCGACCTTCACATGCTCGAGAAATTCGGCCGAGTCGCCGGTCTGTTTCTGGATGTCGAGCAGCGACTGCAACCACGCATGGGTGCGCTGCTGCAGGTCAGTCAGGTTGTTCTCGTCATCCTTGTAGAGCCAATGCGCGGCGACACCGGATTCGGCGACGCGGTGCATTTCCTGGGTACGGATCTGGAATTCGACCGGCGTGCCATACGGGCCGATCAGCGTCGTGTGCAGCGACTGATAGCCATTGAGCTTGGGGATCGCAATGTAGTCCTTGAACTTGCCCGGCATCGGCTTGTACAGCGCATGCAATGTGCCGAGCGCGACATAGCAGTGGGCGAAGTTGTCGACGACGATACGAAAGCCGTAGACATCGAGCACTTGCGAGAACGACAGATGCTTGCTGCGCATCTTGCGGTAAATGCCGTATAGCGTTTTTTCGCGGCCGTAGACCTGGGCTTGCATGTCGGCCGACAGCAGCGTGTTCTTGACCGACTCCATGATCTTGCTGACCACTTCGCGCCGGTTGCCGCGGGCTGCTTTGACGGCCTTGGCGAGCGTCCGGTAACGCAAAGGATGCAGGTGCGAAAACGACAGGTCCTGCAGCTCGCGGTAAATATTGTTGAGGCCAAGACGGTGCGCAATCGGCACGTAGACTTCCATCGTCTCGCCGGCGATGCGGCGCTTTTTTTCGGGCTTCATCGAGCCGAGCGTGCGCATGTTGTGCAGCCGGTCCGCCAGCTTGATCAGGATCACGCGCACATCGCGCGCCATCGCCAGCAGCATCTTGCGGAAGTTCTCGGCCTGGGCTTCGATCTGGCTCTGGAATTCGATCTTTTCGAGCTTGGACAAGCCGTCGACCAGCGCCGCGACCGGTGCGCCGAAGCGTTCGATCAGTTCTTCTTTTTTGACGTCCTGGTCTTCCATCACGTCATGCAGCAGCGCCGCCATGATCGCTTGCGCATCGAGCTTCCAGTCGGCGCAGATTTCAGCGACCGCAATCGGATGCGAAATGTACGGCTCACCTGAAACACGCATCTGGCCCAGATGCATTTCATCCGAAAAGCGATAGGCTTCCTTGACCTTTTTCAGGTCCGAGGGCGACAGGTATTCGGAGAGTTTGGCATTGAGCTGGCTGACCGATGCCACGCCAGGCGTGACCGGGTTGCCCGGGTCGGGAGAAAAGAAAGCGCCTGGCGTTTTTGGCGTCAGGCGCTCAGGCGCAGCGCGGCTAGTCAAAGCCGATATCAGGGAGTCTGCAGGAGTCAGGTTCATGCCGGTCAATTCGCTGCGCCAGTGTCATTCGAGTTACGGGGGATATCGATCAGTTCGGGACTTTCTTGAGCATCTCGATACCGACTTTGCCTGCGGCGATTTCACGCAGCGCGACGACGGTAGGCTTGTCTTTGGCATCGACTTTCGGTGTGTGACCTTGCAGCAGCTGGCGCGCGCGATAGGTTGCGGCGAGGGTCAGCTGAAAACGATTCGGGATGTATTTGGTGCAATCTTCGATGGTAATGCGGGCCATAAGGTGCTCCTGAAATTGCGGTGTCAATGTACTGCGGCGTGGATGCCTAACTGGGCAAATAGGGATGTGTTGCGAGCGGCTTGTTGCGAGAACCTGCAGCGGGTTGCCTGGACTATTGCAGCAAGTTCTGACAAGGCACGCGCAAAGTCTTGATTAATAATAACATATTCAAACTCGCCGGCATGCGCCATTTCGCCGCCAGCGGCCAGCAGACGGCGCGTGATGATGTGTGGTTCGTCCTGCCCGCGTTTGTTCAGGCGTTCCTCGAGTGCATCGATCGACGGCGGCAGGATGAAAATCCTTACGCCGTACGGAAACTGCTTCTTGACCTGCTGTGCGCCTTGCCAATCGATTTCCAGCAGCACGTCGGTGCCCGACTTGATCTGGTCGGCGATCATGACACGCGAAGTGCCGTAGTAATTGCCATGCACTTCGGCCGATTCGAGGAATTCACCGGCATCGCGCCGCGCCAGAAAATCGGCGGCCGTCGTGAAGTAATACTCGCGGCCGTGCTGCTCGCCGGGGCGGGGCGGGCGTGTCGTGTACGAGATCGACAGTTTCAGGACAGGCTCCTGCGCCAGCAATGCATTGACCAGCGTTGATTTGCCGGCACCCGAAGGGGCGACCACCATGAACAGGCTGCCGGCGGAAGTATTGTCGTCGTGCATAAAAATCCCGGAAGTAAAACAGCTGCTGCCACAAGGGCTGCAGCGTGATGGAAAAAGAGGGTGTCTTCAGGCTACACGATAAGCGGTCAAAAGGCAGCTATTCCCGCTTGCCAATGTGTCCGGCAGCGCGTGTGCCATCCGCATTTACTCGAGGTTCTGGACCTGCTCGCGCATCTGGTCGATCAGCAGCTTGAGCTCCATGGCCGCATCGGCCAGTTCCTTCAGTGCGGCTTTCGAACCGACCGTATTGGCTTCACGGTTCAGCTCCTGCATCATGAAATCAAGCCGCTTGCCGACCTGGCCGCCTTTTTTCAGGATGTGCCGGGTTTCGTCGAGATGCGCGGCGAGGCGCGACAGTTCTTCGGCCACGTCGATGCGGATGCCGTACAGCGTCACTTCCTGGCGGATCCGTTCGATGACTTCATCACGTGAAAGATTGGCTGTGGCGCCCGGTTGTTGCAGCGCCAGTCCGAGCGCTTCTTCGAGGCGCTCGACTGACTTCTGCTGGAATTGCGCGATGACTTGCGGGATCAGCGGTGCGATGCGGCGCACGATCCCGTCCATCGCTTCGATGCGGGTAATCAGTGTCGCTGCCAGCGCCGCGCCTTCACGTTCGCGCGATTCGATGAAGGCAGCCAGTGCCTCGCCGATCGCGATCGCGGCGTCCGCCTGCAAGGTGTCCTGGCCGAGTTCGGCGTCTTCGATCATGCCAGGCCAGCGCAGCAGTTCGCCGACCGACATCGGCGTGGCCGACGACACGTGCGAGCGCACTTCTGCTTGCAGCAGTGCCAGTGATTTGAGCAGTCCGGTATTGATGCGTTGCGATGCACCGGTGGCCGCCTTGCGGCCGAAGCTGACGCGACATTCAACCTTGCCGCGCGTGAGGCGGCCCATGATCGCTTCGCGCAGCATCGGCTCGAACGCGCGCAGGTCATCGTTGATGCGAAACTGCAGGTCTAGGAAGCGGGAATTGACGCTCTTGACTTCGATGGTCAGGGTGCCACCGGAGGTTTCACGGGTGACGACGGCATAGCCGGTCATGCTGCTGATAGCCAAATTGAGTCCTCGGTTGTACTTTACAAATCAGGGATTAGTCCACACAATCCATCGAACCAGACGGCCCGCCGGAGGTTTGCCGGCTGCGGTTTTTGCTGCGATCCGGCCAACACGTTTTAGGAAAACATGGCAGCACAAAACAACGCAGCGCTTCCTGACGGACTACAAATTTCCGGCTACCGCATTGTAAAGAAGATCGCCTCCGGCGGGTTCAGTATCGTCTACCTCGCCTATGACGAAGACGGCAATGCCGTCGCGATCAAGGAGTACCTGCCGTCCTCGCTGGCACTGCGCGAAGCGGGTGAACTGGCACCAACCATCTCGCCCGAAAACCTGCCGATCTTTCGCATCGGCCTGAAATGTTTTTTTGAAGAGGGCCGCGCACTGGCGCGCATCTCGCATCCGAACGTGGTCAGCGTGGTCAATTTTTTCAGGGCCAACGATACCGTCTACATGGTCATGGCCTACGAATCCGGACGCTCGCTGCAGGACCACATCCTGCGCCGCCGCGACAAGGGCGAAAAGCCGCTGGTGTCGGAGCGCTTCATCCGCAAGATGTTCAGCCAGGTCATGAATGGCTTGCGCGAAGTCCACACCAACAAGTTGCTGCACCTCGATTTGAAGCCCGCCAATATTTATCTGCGCGTCGATGGCACGCCCATCCTGCTCGACTTCGGCGCGGCACGGCAAACCCTGAAAGCCGACCTGCCGAAGTTATATCCGATGTACACGCCCGGATTTGCGCCGCCCGAGCTGTATTCGAAGAACGGCAACCTCGGTCCGTGGACCGACATCTACAGCATCGGTGCCTCGATGTTTGCGTGCATGGTCGGCGCGCCGCCGCAACCGGCCGACCAGCGCAAGATCAACGACAAGATGGATGGCCACCTGCAAAAGCTCGAAGGCATTTACTCGGCCGACCTGATCCAGGTAATCCGCTGGAGCCTGATGATCGATCCGCTGGAGCGGCCGCAAAGTGTCTTCGCGTTGCAAAAAGCCTTGCAGGAACCGGTGCCGGAAAAGCCCGCTGCCGGCAAATTCAGTGTCACGCTCGATCGGCTCAAAAGCCTGTTCGGCGGATCCGGCCAGCCGCACTGAGGCCGATCCGATCATGCCTGTCCCTCTTTTTTTAGCGAGTCTGCAATGAGATTCTCCGTCTACCAGGAAAGCCAGATCGGTGGCCGCAAGGTCAATCAGGACCGCATGGGCTACAGCTACACGCGCGACGCCTTGCTGCTGTTGCTGGCCGATGGCATGGGCGGACACGCGCATGGCGAAATCGCCGCCACCATTGCGATGCAGACGATAGGAGCGATGTTCCAGCAGCAGGCCGATCCCTACATCAAGAAACCCGAACGCTTTCTGGAGGACAGTTTCTTCGCTGCCCACCGCGAAATCCACCGGTATCGCGCCGCCCACGGCATGCCGGAAACCCCGCGTACCACCATCGTCACCTGCGTGGTCCAGCACAACACCGCGTACTGGGCGCATTGCGGCGATTCGCGCCTGTACTGGATGCGCGATGGCGAGATCCTGGCCCGCACGCGCGACCACTCGCGCATCGAAACGCTGATCGCCCAAGGCCGCGCCGATCCGTCCGAACGGGCCACGCATCCCGATCGCAACAAGTTGTTCAACTGCCTCGGTGCACCCAACCTGCCGATCGTCGAAATTTCGCGGCGTGCCAGCCTGCAGGCCGGCGACGTGATGCTGTTGTGTTCGGATGGCCTGTGGGGTGTGTTGCCCGATAACGTGCTGGCGCAAAGCCTGCAAAACAAGACCATCGTGCGCGCCGTGCCGGAGCTCATCAACAGCGCTACCAGCATCGCCGGCAAGAACAGCGATAATGTTACCGCACTGGCGATGATGTGGGAAAGCGGCTCCAGCCTGGCTGACCCGAACACCGTCACCACCAACGTCCTGCCGCCGGGTGCCGTCACCACCACGATCCAGTCGGCCTTGCAGTCGGCCGCGGAACCGGTCGACGGCTACGACGACAGCGCCATAGAAAAAGCCATCGAAGAAATTCGCGGCGCCATTGAAAAATCTACACGTATCACTTCCAGGAATTAAGCCATGTCAGTTCAACTCCGTCCCAGCGGTCGCACCGCCGATGCCCTGCGTCCGGTTCGCCTCACGCGCCACTACACCAAACATGCCGAAGGCTCGGTCCTGATCGAATTCGGCGACACCAAAGTCATCTGCACCGCCAGCATCGAAGACAAGGTGCCGGGCTTTTTGAAAGGCAAGGGGCAGGGCTGGATGACCGCCGAATACGGCATGCTGCCGCGCTCGACCCACACCCGCATGGCGCGAGAAGCGGCCAAGGGCAAGCAGTCCGGCCGCACCCAGGAAATCCAGCGCCTGATCGGCCGTTCGCTGCGTGCCGCGTTCGATCTGTCGGCCTTCGGCGAGCGCACCTTGCACCTCGATTGCGACGTAATCCAGGCCGATGGCGGCACCCGCACCGCCTCGATCACCGGCGCGATGGTGGCGGCGCATGATGCGTTCTCGAAGCTGGTCGATACCGGCGTCCTGAGCGCCATGCCGCTCAAGCATTTCGTCGCCGCGATCTCGGTCGGCGTGTTCCAAGGCACACCGGTGCTGGACCTCGATTACGACGAAGACTCGACCTGCGACACCGACATGAATGTCGTCATGACCGATGCCGGCCACTTCATCGAAGTGCAGGGCACGGCCGAAGGCGCGGCCTTCGATCGCGCCACGATGAACCAGTTGCTCGACCTGGCCGATGGCGGCATTCGTGACCTGATTGCCTTGCAGCGGCGCGAACTCGGTTTGCCTGCATGAGTAGCCAACTGGTCCTCGCCTCGAACAATCCCGGCAAGCTCGCCGAGTTCGGCGCGCTGCTGGCAACGATCGGCTTCGATGTGCGTCCGCAAGGCGAATTCAATGTCCCCGAAGCCGACGAACCGTTCCACACCTTCGTCGAAAATGCGCTCGAAAAAGCCCGCCACGCAGCGCGCCTGACCGGCCTGCCGGCGCTGGCCGATGACTCCGGCGTGTGCGTCAATGCACTCGGTGGCCAGCCCGGCGTGCAATCGGCACGCTATGCTGGCGCGCCCAAATCGGATGCCCGCAACAGCGAAAAACTGATCGCCGACCTGCAAGCGCACACCGACAAATCGGCCTACTACTATTGCGTGCTGGTCTACGTGCGTCATGCCGATGATCCGCAACCGGTGATCGCCGATGGTCGCTGGAAGGGCACAATCATTGACGTGCCGCGCGGCAGCAACGGCTTCGGTTACGACGCCCATTTCGAGGTCGATGGCCTCGGCAAGACGGCCGCCGAACTCGGCGCGGCAGAAAAAAATCAGCTGTCACACCGGGCTCAGGCGCTGCGCGTGCTGCTCGACAAATTACGATGATCCCGATCATTCCGATCCAGCCGGCACGCAGTGCAGCGGTGCCGGTCGCCGATGCCGCGACGGTGGCCAACACCTATCTGCGACCCGGTATCCTGAACCTGTCCGCGCTGCCGCCGCTGGCGCTGTACATCCACTTCCCGTGGTGCGTCAAAAAATGCCCGTACTGTGATTTCAATTCGCATGAAGTCGCCGGCCAGTCGCAGTCCGGTTTTCCGGAAGAGGCTTACCTCGATGCCGTGCGCGCCGATCTCGAAAGTGCGTTGCCGCTGATCTGGGGCCGCAAGATTTACACGATCTTCATCGGCGGTGGCACACCCAGCCTGATGTCGGCGGCAGGACTCGACCGGCTGATGTCGGATGTGCGCACGCTGCTGCCACTCGACGGCGCCGCCGAGATCACGATGGAAGCCAATCCGGGCACGTTCGAAGTCGAGAAATTTCGCAGCTACCGCGCCAGCGGCATCAACCGCCTGTCGATCGGTATCCAGAGTTTCAATGGCGAGCATCTGCGTGCGCTGGGTCGTATCCACGATCACGACGAAGCCCGTCGTGCGGTCGATATCGCCCACTCGACCTTCGATAATTTCAACCTCGATCTGATGTATGCGCTGCCATCGCAAACGCTGGCCGAAGCCACGCAGGATATCCGCACCGCGCTCGGCTATGCGCCGCCGCATCTGTCGCTGTATCACCTGACGATGGAGCCGAACACGGTCTTTGCCAAGTTCCCGCCAGCCTTGCCCGACGATGATCTCAGTGCCGATATGCAGGACATGATTGCCGCCGAAACCGGTGCTGCCGGCTACGGCCATTACGAAGTCTCGGCCTACGCACAACCCGGCCGGCAGTCGCGCCACAATCTCAATTACTGGCAGTTCGGCGATTATCTCGGCGTCGGCGCGGGCGCGCATTCGAAGCTGTCGTTCCCGCACCGGATCATCCGCCAGGCCCGCTTCAAGCAACCGAAGTCCTACATGGAAAACATGGCGCGCGGCAGTGCGATTCAGGAAGAAAACGAGATTGCGCGCGGCGAACTCGGCTTTGAATTCATGCTCAACACCTTGCGCCTGACCAGCGGATTCCAGGTCAACCTGTTTGCCGAACGGACCGGGCTGGGACTCAATGCCGTCGAGTCGGCCTTGCAGGCGGCCGAGGCTAAAGGCTTGCTGTTTCGCGACCATAAAACCATCCGGCCGACGCTGCTTGGCCAGCGCTTTCTGAACGACTTGCAGCAGATGTTCCTGGCCGATTAAGCCGCGTGCGTTCTGACTTCCTGTGCGCGCTGTCTAACAGACAGCGCGCCTATTTTTTTTTATGCTTCGGCCGATGCCGGTAATGGCAGCCGGCCTCTCCGCAGGTGTTGGCGACTGCTCAGCCGGCTATCCTGATTCGGGTTATCCTGCGCGGCGTCGGTCGGGACGAAAGCCTTCCCGCTGAACCGCACTGCCAGTCCGGAAAAACCTGGATGCCAGCATTGCCCCGGCAAGAAAAAATTCTCAGCCTTGAACAGGCCCCTTTCCCATTTTTTAGAGTGAAACAACATGAGCACATTTACCGTCAATGGCAAAGCCATTGTCACCGGGGTTGATCCCGTCACCCCGTTGCTGTGGGTGATCCGCGATGAAATCGGCCTCAAGGGCACCAAGTTCGGATGCGGCATCGGCATGTGCGGTGCCTGCACCGTGCACGTCGATGGTCGCGCCATCCGTTCGTGCATCACGCCTGTCAGCATCGTCGCCAATAAGGCGATCACTACTATCGAAGGCCTGTCGGCCGATGGCCAGCATCCGCTGCAAAAAGCCTGGATCGCCACGCAGGCACCGCAATGCG
>AEPR01000053.1 GCA_000195205.2 Oxalobacteraceae bacterium IMCC9480
ACAGCCTCTTCCTGAATTTGCGGGCGGCTCATGATCCAGTCGGCTATCCGGGCGTACTTGGACAAGCCGATCAGGTTCGAATGCTCGTTGGGCATCACGCCGATCCAGATACGTCCGATGATCGGACATAAATGATGCGAACAGGCGCTGCGCACCGTGATCGGACCGATGATCATCAACTCATTAAGATGCGCTGCATTCGGAAATTCGGTCAGCGCCGGCATCGGCACGTAACGACCTCGAAACACTTCATGGATGAACATCTTGGCTACCCGGCGGCCGGTATCCTGGGTGTTGTGATCGCTGTCGGTATCGATGACCAGACTCTGCAATACGCTATGCATCTTGCCCTGAACTTCTTCCAGCAAGGCGTCAAGTTCTCCCGGCTTGATAAATTCGGCGATGTTGTCGTTGGCGTGGAAGCGGGTCTTACTGGCGAGGATGCGCTGACGGATGGACTGCGACACAGGGATCGCGACGCTGCCATCCGTTTCTTTAGGGGGGGTCTTTGGGTTCATTATTAGCGGAATGAAAAAGGTGAAACCCGGGTCGGAAGCGACTGCGACCAATACCGAAGTTGGCTCATGTTATCCGAATTGGGCGAAGCGCGCGCCCAACGACACTTCAGGCTCCGTGACATGGAACTACCAACCGGCTTTCTGGTACTTATCGTCAGTCGGTAAAGCCGGCAAGAATCGAATGTCCTGTGTGCTCGTGCCAGACACAGCGGGAGTCCAGCAATTCTTTGTAGAGTGTTGACGATGTTTCCTCGGTCTACCGCTCCCCGCGCCAGAACGCCCGCGATTTCGCTGGCACGACCCGAAGGTCTGACTCAACCGCTGCTAGCGACTGACCCACGAATCGCGAATTCTGCCGCCGCGACCCGCCGACCACACATCCCCCCTTCCTGGCATCACATCCAGCCATGGCCATTCGCCGCGAGGCACATCAGCGCGGACTTGATGAGCGAGCTAACACATCGCCATCAAGCGCCCGTCGATCTGATCGCACTGGCAACAAGCATCGCGTTGGTCGAGGAAATCCGGGATTTTCACACCACGCCTCCGAAGGACAGAATAGCTGGACGCCGGCGCAATTTTCCGGAGCTGACAACGCGCACCGAACTGGAAGAAGCCGCCATCACAGCCTACCTGAAGGCGGTCGGCACGCCGGTGAACCGGCCAGGCGCGCCCGCAAAGTCGTCACAGATCAGCGCAGCTCAAGGCAATCTGCGGTCCGACACAGTCGATATCCGCATGACGACGCGGCCACCGACGATGCTCGGCCTGCTGTTGTCGACCAGAGCCTTATCCGGTAGCGAGGCGGCAGCCGATGCACTGCGCACTGCCATCGCCGGGGCCAGGGCAACGCCACCGTCGAATCGCCAGGATTGGCAGCGTCTGCGTGAAACAGCAGGCAAAGCGCACTCCTTGCTCCGTATTGAACAGTCGTTCAAGCAGGCAGCGCGGGATGCCGGCATCGAACGAACAGGGATGGTGAGCGGTGCGCGGCAGCAATTCCGGGCTGAGGTACTGGGGGCAATCAAATCGGAGAGTCTGATCGTGCCGCAGGCAACGACGCGGCAGCATATCGCCACGATGATTCGCGAACACAGGCAGACCATGTCCGGCGCGACAACTGCGCTTGCCACTACAAGGACTGAGGCTCAACGACAGCTGCAGCATCAGTTATCCAAAGTACTTCAACCGCCTGGTCGATGCGACCTCGCGGCCGCGCCGACAAGAACCCGCCTTGTCAACGCGCGCTCCCTGCTCTCCGGCAAACTTGCACGTGCCATCGACGCCGGGCAACAAGCCAGACAGGCACGCTATTTTTCATCGACCAAGCCTGGCGGGAGCATGTCGGCTCTGCAACGGAAAATCGAAAACCTGACGCTGGATTTGGGCAATTTGACACTGGCGATGCAAACGCTGGAAGTGACCGAACGCGAATCCCCCACATCAAGTCCGCAGCGCCAACAACGTCTGGATGCCGCCGTCGCCGTCGCAGCCGACAAACTGGCTGCCATTGCGGATCAGGATGTGGTCCGGTTATTGAATGGCGATCCCGGCCAGCAGCTTCATGCGATGGCAATTGCGCGCAGCGAACAGGTCAGCACGCGCTGGCGCTATACGGGACCGCTGGTAACAGCGCCGGCTGGTGCCGCCCAACTCAAGATCGGTGGCACCGATAGCTCCGTCACCACGGCAAGCCTGATCCGTCTATTTGATGCCGCACCAGCCCATCGCGTACTGGTCAGAGCGGACCTGAACAAGCCAGGTATCCAACGGCTAATCGACCATCATCAGGTACCAAGTGAAGTGCCATTGTTCGATACGACAAATGAGCAGGTTCGCAGCACCATCGATCTGTCCGGGACCAAGGGATATTACGCGGCGATCGATCGCAGCAGAACATGGCCAGGTAGAAATATTCGCCCTCGTGCGCTCTGGAACCAATTGACGGCGTCAGGTCGCCAGCTCGCCAGTGCAGTACTGGCGCACCCCGTTCGTCTGGCCACCGTGAACAGCCTAATGAAACGGACCCGCACGGCACGCCAGCAAATGCAGGAAGACCTGTTCGTCGCCAGAAAAATGCTGGCCGAAGGCGGTTATCCCGAAGTCACTGTCCCGCCGGCGGGAACAGCGCTGACGTTTTGGCAGCGGATGAAGGCGAGAGGATTTGGTCGATCCAGCTTCAGCAGCGCGCTGGGATTGCCCTTCATGCTGAGCCGGCAAAAAACCCCTGCCGCTATCAATGCGCGTAAAGTCATCAAGCCAGAAGACGGCTCGCCATCCGACAATCCTGCCGGCCTGCCGGCGTTGAAGGGCCCGGTCGACCTCGATCAATTCAACACGTCGATCGTCTTGCCAGCCGATCACCCGGTCTCCGGCATGCTGCGCAAAGACTACTTGCCCAATCTGATCAGGGATCCGGGTTTATTCCCGGGCGAGTCCTCCCCCGCAGAACAAGATGAACTGAAGCAGCAACTGCAGCATGTCGAGCAACAGCTTCGGCAACAGGCCGGCAAGCCAGCCTCGCTCCAAGTTACCCAGGAAATGTCCTTGATCATCCGCGCCCTCTCGGCGGCGTGTATTCACAGTGGTGCCGACGCCATGCCGGCCCGGCACCACGCCGCGCGCGCCCTCGCCTGCCTGCGCAATATCGACCTGACAGATAGTCTGCGCAGACCAGCGGCGCATCGGCTGCCACCGTCACGCGCCTCGCTCGGAGAATCGTTTGTTGAACCAGACAATGGCGCATTCAGCGAAAGCGACCATGCGCTGGCCTGGCGTACCGCGCAAATGCTGGCAGAAACGCCGTCAGGCATGGCGCTGCTTTCGACGCTGACCCGACCGGTCGCGCGACCGCGCAGTGCGTCCGTCATCGAGCACGAAACGCAGATGCTCAAACTATTCCTCAACGCGGGAGCCGCACTCGATGCTGAGTTGGCGGGCACCAACCTGGCCGGCAGACCATCACCGGTGCCGGCGGCACTGCTGGCCTTCGCCGAACGCAGCATCAGTCAATTGCAGCCAGGCCAGAATAGCGTGCTGGTCAAAGCCCTCAATGCCATTCCGGCACATCTGCGACACAGCCAACAATTTACTGGCAACGATCTCCTTGAACCTATCGCCCTCGATACCCACCGCCATGACTGGGCCATAGGCGCAGTCCGCAATGGCTTGACCAGCGATGTCGCCGGCTCGCCCTTCTCGCGCATCGAAGATCGTCTGATGCGGAAAATTGCCGGTAAATGGGTTGATCTCGCCACCAGCAAGCCATCGACGCGCTGGCAGCGCGTGAACCAGCGCATCAATCCGATGCGCTACAAGTCGCCGTTCAATGCGCTCAACAAAACGGATGGGTCGTTCAAAAACACGACACAGGGCGCAACGCTGGACCGGCGTCACATGCGTCGTGCCTCCGATATTGTTGAAGCAATGCTAGCCCGCCCGGCCCTGCTCGCTCCCTCGCCCGGGACGGAACTACGCACGATGGTCCGCCTGGCCTTTCTCCGGCAATGGAAAACCAAACGCTTTCCGACCTTGCTGGAAGGAGATCATTTTGATCCGCAGCAACTGGCGGCAATGGCCGCTTCCCTTTTGGCAAATCCCGCGATGACGGCAACTCCCGACGCATTGAAACAGATGCTGGAAACAGAAAACAAACCTTACCTGCCCGAACTGCTGGACCAATGGCGGGAAGAAGCCATGACCATCAGTGGTCCGCCAACCAGCGAACAGCTTGATCAATATGCGGTATCGATCGCGAGGGTAAAAGGCGCGACCGCAGAATCCCGGGTCGGACCCGTAACGCGCGAGAGCCTGGCCAACTCCATTGCCAACCTGATCCGTGACGAACTGGAGCTGGGTGCCGGTTTCACGTTGACCAATGGCGGCACGGTCGGCGTCAACACCAAGGGCATCAGTGAAATTATTCTCGGTGCAGCGGGAGCATGGATCGCCCGGGCCAGACTTAACCTGCGAATGCATCGCCTGCGTCATGCGGCACTGGAAATCAAGTTATCCAACACCGGCCTGGAATTGCGTGCGGGGAGCCACACCATCCACAGCAAAACTTGGGGTGGCGGCATTTTTGCCGGCGCAAAAATGAACATTCTGAATGCCCTGAAATTTCGTCTCGGAGGGAGTGTCGATACAGGAATCGGTCGTGACGAAGAGCACTTTTCCGGGGTCGTGCTGCGACTCCCGCGCGGAAAAAATCGCGTCGATGACGATCCGGCAGTACGCACCAGATTTGCCGAAGTGGTACGACGCCTTCTTTTGCGCGATGACGCCACCGAAGGCAGTATCAATGCCCCGGGCAGTGATGGCGCTTCTCCCTTGAAAAATTTGCTGCAGCAGTTCAGCGACCTCTCGGTCAACCTGGTCGGGCAATCATTGGGCAAAACCAAGCACGTCAAGAGCAATGCTGAACTCAGCGCCCGCGCCGACATCGGCGAGATGACGCTCGGGCCTGTGGTTGCGATCAGCCCGGATTCGACAATGCAAAGCACCACCTACAAGGAAGCACAAGGCAGGATGCGGGTCGAAAAAACTACCAGGGAAATCCGCCACACAGTCAATCTCAATGCCCGCCTCGTCAGCGGAATACCGATGGATGCGATCCCGGGCCGCGGGCTGGTGTTGTCGCCACCCGCACTGACGCTAGGGGAAATGAACACCGACGTGTGGAAAATCGGAAGTGCCATCAAACACACGCTGGCTTTTCGGGACGGACAAATCGACCCCACCTCATTCGTCACCGAAACACACAGCAACCTCAATGGATTCATCGACGACATCATCAACAACCTTGATGTCTGGTGCGCCGCACGCGCCCGGAATTTTTATCCGGATGAATACTTTGGTGGGCCGGATCGGCAACGCAAGGCCATCGACGAAGAACATCGCAGGATCAGTCACTTTATTGATCGGGCGCGCAAACGGGTCGCGGCCACGCAGACCTTTTATGGCAACCTCGAACTCAAGCCCGTCGTCGCTGCCGAGATCAATCGATTGCTGGCGACGTCGACCATGATGGCGCGCAATGGCGATACGGCAAACAGTGAAAAAGTGCTGGTCTATTGCCAGCAGCGCCTGTTAGAAAAAGCCGCGTGGGAAGAGACCAACCTGGTGTGCCGGGAAACCGTCGCCGAACAGGTCACCCGTCCGTTTCAGGCGGGCTTGAGCGTGCGTGCAGTGAGCAATGTCGTGACCACCAATCTGCTTGACGTGATCTGAACAGTCGCCGGTCATTGCTCAGTGGGCGGATCCCCGTAGGTCTCGAGTTCCGTCAGCGGCTTGAAGTCGCCGTTATCCCGCATTTCCTGAATCACCGCATAAACGTGGGCGACCGACTCGTAACTTGCTTTCGGAATCGGATGGTCGGGCTTGGCGGTCGCATACAAAGTCCTGGCCAGCCAGACATGACGGATCACAGGGATCTTGTATTGATGCGCGCGTGCAATCATCGCGTGGGCAGTTTCATCCTTGCCTTTGGCTAGCACCATCGGTACCGACGGCGCATCAAAATCATAAAACAGTGCCACAGCAAAATGCGTCGGGTTGACGACCACCGCATTCGCATCCTGGGTGCGCGAGGCCGGCTCTTCATTGGCCCATTCCTGCGCCAGTTGCTTGCGCGTTCCTTTGACCAGCGGGTCTCCTTCGGACTCTTTATATTCACGCTTGATTTCATCCATGCTCATCATGAGCGACTTGGTATGAAAATGACGCTGGCTAACCAGATCCACCAGGGAGAAAGCGAAGCAGATTCCTACTGCGATCTTGAAAATCGAGAACAGCATCTCGACAAAACCGTAATACACATCGCGCGGCGTGCCGCCCGACAGTTTCAGGATGGTCGGTAGTTGGTCAAGGATGACCAGATACAGCACGTAGCCAATCAAGACGGCCTTGGCTAACGAGACCACCAGTTCAACGAGCTTTCTCTTGGAAAACAACTGCATCATGCCCTGCACCGGATTGAGCTTATCCAGTTTGGGTTCAAGCGCCTTGGCTGACAGCAAGATACCAAACTGCCCCCAGAAGGCCATGATGGCAACGACCGTGCCGGTAATCGCGATGGCACCGAAGATCACCAGCAACAGCTTGCCGGCAACCGTGACCATTTCATACATCGCCGGCACAAATGGCGCACCGATACGCAGGAAAGCCAGCTCGAACAGACTGTCGATGCTGGCGTGCCAGAGCTTTTCAGTGACGAAGGCGAGCAAGCCGATCACAAAAAAAGTGGCCAGTCGCGCCATGTCACGACTGACCGGTACCTGGCCTTTCTCGCGCGCGTCCTCGAGTTTTTTATCGGTGGGTTGTTCGGTTTTTTCGCTCATCTATGTCCCCGCAGGCGCTGCTTGCAACAGCAACGGGATCAGGTCGAGCACACGCGCAAAATCGTACGAAATGTAATGGGCCAGCGTCGGCCAATACACCAGCAGGATGAACAGTCCGAGCACGCTCTTGATCGGCGACGAGATCGCCGACACTTGCAGGTTGGACGCAAAAATACCGATCACCGCGATCGTAAAATCGACCAGCACAAGGGGAATAAGGACCGGCCCGCCATAGACGGCGAGGTGCCAGAAAAATTCGCCGAAGCGTTTCAGGACGACATCCATTTGACCGAGTTCGAACGGCGGCATCAGACTGAACGCCGGCCACAAGCCATAGCTTTCGATCATGATCCGCACTAGTGCCGTCATCAGTCCGGCCTGGATCATCACCATCACGACCGCCTGCACGAGCATCGCGCCGAGCGCGCTGGCGTCGGCATCGAACGAGGCGTTGTCGGACATCACCTGTGTCGATGCACGCTGGGTATCGAGGATGGATCCAAGCGATTGCAAGGCCCAGATGGGTAGCGCCATCAACACCCCGAGCATCAGGCCAATCCCTGCCTCCTTGAACCCCAGCATCACCGCCAACATGTAATCGACCTGACCGGTCTTGACAAAATAATAGGTTGGCAACCAGGCCGGTAAAGCGATCGCCAGCGCGATCGAATTGCGGGCAATCCCGACCAGCGTGCGCGTACCGAAACCCGGAAGAATCGCCAGTACGACAAAGGAACGTGGCATCACCAGGGCCATCGCGACCATGGTGTTTTGCAAATCAATGAGCAGCGATGCCTCCATCAGGAATGCATGCGGCTATCGACCGGCAATCGGTATCAACGCGAATGCTGCATTGATCATCTGGATGAGTTCACTACCGATCCAGCGCCCCATCAAGGTCAGCGTGATCGACACGCCCATCAACTTGACGACGTACGGCAGCGTCTGGTCCTGGATTTGCGTCACCGCTTGAATGAGCGAGATGGCAGTACCGCACAACACGGCCACCAGCAGCGGCGGAGCCGACAACAGGATAATCATCCACAAACCCTGCTGAAAAAAATTGATCGTATCGGCCATGCTGGAGACTCCTCGGTGAATAA
>AEPR01000052.1 GCA_000195205.2 Oxalobacteraceae bacterium IMCC9480
AGATCAGCTTGGTGTCGGCCGGGTATTTGCACAGGATGTCCCAGGTCGGTGGCTATCTCAACAGAAAGCACGATCGACCACCCGGCCCCACCGCGCTGTGGCGGGGATTCCATGCACGCCATGAAATTTCCAGCATGGTCCTGATCATGCGGAAAAATGAATGACAGGCATTTTTGCGAGATGTGGGTAAAGCTCAGCCGACAACCGGGGAACTGGTTAACGGTTCGGGCGACACACTGCGTAGGCGTCGGGCGATAGAGTTCTTAACGAATCATGAAAATTTTTAAGGCAGAAAAAAATGGATACTCCACGTGTTGGTTCGCGCAGGACATCACCGCGACAGTCACCGCGGGCAAATCCTACAGGTTCATCTGCGCCGCCTGAGCTTAGTTTTCCGTCGCAGCCGACCTTTTCGCCGTCGCGAGACCGAACCCGGCAAAGCAGTTTTTTGCGCCAGTTAGGGCAATTGACCCAGTCTTGCAGAAACTTTTTGCGGCGATTGAGTACGGCGACAAAATCACTTCCGCCTATCCAAATTGATGATTCCATCCAACGCAACGCTTCCGGTGTACCGTGCCCGGCAACCAACGTCGTGCAGGTCAACACACGCAATGGCCAGCAGCAAAGACTTCATGCGAACTGGTACGAATCTTCGGACAACAAGATCTATCTCACCGGCCAGTCGCCCGCCCGGTCGAGATCCGATGATCCCCTGAGCTCTGCCGCGGAAGGCTTCCTGATGCAGGGTATCGCATCGGGCAAAGGCATCTTCCAGTTTGTCTGGCCCAAAGCGCCCCGCGGTCCGGAAAATAGCCGTGAAACGCCGATCATTGATCAGCTGATGGCACAGTGGAGAAAACAGGGCGCTCCTTTGTGGATTGGCGGGCGCTATGAAATTGTCACGAAACCTGAGCAAGTGATCCGGGCAGACCTTGTTGATCACCCTAAATCAGGCGATCACAAGCACTATAAACTCACGGTGCTGGACCACGATGTGGACCCACCTGTCAAGCGCATTATTCCTCTCACCCAAGCGGGATTAAAGCTCACTGACGCGGCACTCCAGGTCGAGGAAATTGAACGTGCCAACGAGTTGCTGCACCAGCACGAACACATGATCTCGCCATTGGCAAAGCAAAATGCCGAGAAGGACTGGGGAAAACAGGCGCAGCCAACGATCCTCAGTTTTTTCGGGAATGGTCGCAGCGCGACCTTATCTACATTCAGGGCGATGAGTGAACGCATCAACGCACACAAGATCAATTCCGAAAGTGACATGGATAAGCATCTGCACGAATTCGTACTCGGGCAACGGAAAGTGTTCGGCCCCCGGTATCTGCCAGAAAGACAACTTGTGATCCTCAGGGAGGCTTTGCTGAAGGGCTTAAAAAATCGGCCAGCGATTGTAGGAACCGAGCCCGCTCAAAATTACCCTGCGGCAATGGCCGCAACGCAGCAGGGCGTGCCAGCGGCAAGTAGTCCGCTGCACGATATTTGCAAACCTGAATGCTTTTTCTTGCGAAAAAAAGGCATAGGAGATGGCCTGTTTCACGCAATCCTGGCTCCCTCCCAATTTCGCAACAGGGGTGTTGACCTCACTGATGTCGCGGTGCGCAACATTCAGCGGCAAGTAGACGATGTCCGCGAGCAAATTCCAGAGCAGGGCCCCCCAGGCTATTCCAGCGGCAACACCGAAATCGCGCAATGGCTGAAGTTGCCCGGGAATAAGTCGAAGAGGGTGACGGTACTGGATGTCCAACCTGGCAGCGAATCGATAACGATATTTGCTCGCGAGCGAACTACGGTCGTGGAGCTGAAGGGTAAAACGCCAGAGGAGGCAGACACATTGATTCAGATCCACTTTGGCTTAGCCATGTCACAGGCCGAGGTGAATGAAAAATGGGGCGCGTCTACTGGAGTTAAAAACACCGAAATTGCCTTGTATCGGAATAGGGATGGCTGGCAGCGTATCAATGGATTAACTGATGCACCTTATCGAGAAAACCGAGGCCCGCATTGACCGCTTCGATGCGCGTCTGCTGGAAGGACTGGCGGGCGAAAAAAATACCTTGGCCCTGCTACAAACCTTGCCTGGAGTCGACCTGATCGGCGCGGCCATGCAGCTGGTAGAAATTGATACCGACATGGTTGACTTCTGCAGCGCTGACCGCCTGGCATTCTGGGTCGGCATTTGTCCGGGAAACAATGGCCTGCTGTAAATTTCGATGGCCTTCGGTGGTCACGGTCTTGCCCGGCGCGATCAGTGGTTCTTTCACGTTAAATGCCAGCGCCTGCAAATACAGCCAGGACGCCAGCGACTACGCCACAAACCCCGAACGCCGCCACGAGCTCTTCGCTGTGAGGCTCCCCCTTCGCAGGCGGATATCGACCCGCCGTCAACAAGCGAAGAATGATCCATCCAGGCCAATAAAAAATCCCGACCAATACGACTTCCCCGACGAAGCGCAAAACTACGTCGACCAGTGCATCAATTGCCATGGGAATCCTTGTTCCTGTTTTGACCTGCATTGGAAAGGGGTTGGCAAACCCGGTGAGTTGCTTTTCTCTTGCATGTCGTGTCTTTTATCGCAGTCAGGCCGAGGCGGTCTGCTTGTTTAACGGATGCCGACTGCATCAGTGTGCGATCGCGGGTCACACGCATTGTCCGGATGTTGTTGGCAAATCTCCGTTATCCGATGCCTGGCCTCTTTTGCGGTCGATTGCTGCGCCGCTGCCTTGTCCAACCAGTGCAGTCCTTGCCCGGTATTTTGTTCCATGCCCATGCCGTAGGCGAACATCGTACCGATGTCCAACTGCGATTTTGCATGTCCCTGACGTGCCGATTTGTCGAACCAGTAGGCTGCCTTGGCTAGATTTTTCGGGACATCAGTTCCTTGGGCATACAGGCTGCCGAGGTTGTATTGCGCCGACGCATAGCCGGCGTCGGCGGCCTGTTTGTACCATTTCAGGGCGCGCGGAATATCTTTCGGAAAATCCTTCCTGCCCGTGGCGCAAATACTGCCCAGGTTGAAGGCTGCAACAATGTCGCCCTGGGTTGCTGCCGTCTCGAGCAAGGCGACCGCTTTCCGGGTATCGGTATCGACACCGCGTCCTTCTTCGTAAAAATTCGACAGGTTGAATCTGGCGGCATCGAGACCGTTGTTGATGGCCTCCCTGAACCAGATGACCGCCAGCGCATCGTCGCGTGCTCCGCCAAGCCCATCAGCATAAAGCCCTGCCAGATTGTTTTGCGCTTTTGCATTGCCCATGCCGGCAGACAGCAGATACCACAAGCGCGCCGCTTTATAGTCTTTTCGCTCAAAAGCGGCGCGGCCAAAGTCATAGGCATTGAACAGGCCGATACCGATGACAAGTGCGAACAGTAGCGGTAGCAGCAGCCAGCTGCGGTCTGATGGAGATTTTTTCACGGAGCGATGGTTTGTCGAGAGGCTAGTTGTTCGGCGCGGATTGCATCGTGCGATGCAATTCCTGGCAGGTATCTGATGGGGTGTCTGATGCCCTCGAACCAGTATTCCGAAACCCGGGTATCGCCACAAGCATGGCGCTACAGAAGGGAGGTTTTTGTGTCCGGGCGATCAGGTTTTGTTGCAGTGGGGTTACGTGGCGACGCCCTTGCTCTGTTTCGGCGGGTGCGTCGGGTTGGAAAGCCCAGCGCGCGTCAACCTGCACGGAGCGATTTTCGAAGCGCTGTCGCGCTGCACGGAACCATCGGTGACAGGCTGCCCGCGTGCCCTAGCGATTAAACCCTTTTCGCTTCCGTCCTGTCGAAATAACCGATGGCCGCTTTGGTGATGGCGTCCTCGGTGTTTGCCGTGCGCATGATGGACAGGAAATGCTGGCTGGGCGGACTGTCCGGGATTTCCGGATGTCGATTCAGTAGCCCGCCCGCGACCAGGTCCGCAATCAGTTGCGGATGGTGCGGATTGCGGATTGTCTGCGGGTTCCGGTTATCAGTCTGAGGCGCTACTGCGTTGGCCCCGATGACAAGCTCGTACATCCAGTCCGCCATCGGCTGGATATCCTCTCCCTGGAGGGCCAGGGTAGCCCTTTGCAGTGGCCGGTCGTCGTTCTTTTCCGATAGCGCCCGGGACAGGTGCGAGACATCGTTTTCGGCCTGGATTTCGAGTGGCGTGGTAGCCGGTCGAAGATGCACGACGCTAAGTTGCTGCAGCACGTTGCGGGCCGTCGAGCGGACCGACCCGGTGGCGTTATCCGAAATCAAGTCCAGCAATCGTTGTTGGTGCTGACGATCATTGCACAGCCTGTTGGCGACCTCTCGTGCAAGGCGGGTGAACGTCGGTTCGTCCCCCAATCGCGATTGGGAACGCGTCGCCATCGTGCGTGCGCGATTCTCCGCAGCCCAGGAAAATCCTCCGGTCAATGCCGCCATCGCAGCACCCAGCAGTGGCACCGGAACCGACTGCGCCAAGGCGCGCAACGCGATTGCGAGGTTCGGTTCATAGCGCCGGACTGCGCCGGAACCTATCATTTGCGTGGTCGTAAACAGCAACGCCATCGATTTCCGGAATGTGGCGTGATAGGGCAGCAACTGCGGATTGTCGGGCAAGGCGGTCGTTCCCGGTGGCGCGGTGGCGTTGATTTGTCCGGCAACGGCCTCCTGCAAATGGGCAAGAACATCGTCGTAGCCGTCGATGCGTTGCGCGATCTGGCCAATCTGGCTGGTATTGCTGGCCACCTGCCGGGTCAGGGCATCGACTATGTCGGTCAGGTTTCCGGGGTGTTCGGTCGACGTGATCGCAGGGATGTTACGGTTGGCACGCTCCTGATCTAGCCGTTGTAATGCAGTTTTTGCTTCGGCAAGATCGGGTTCGATGAGTAATGCCTTGAGGTAGCAGTCGCGCTGGGTCATGAAGGTGTCATTGACATTGATGCACTCGTTAGGCGCCATCGTCCAGCCAAGGTTGTGGAAAATCATGGCATCGTTCGGATTCAGCAAGGCAGCTCTCAGAATGCAATCACGCCGGCTCATGGATGTGCGGGCTACGATGACGTGATCGGACGCCGACATCGTGGTGCAAAGGCTGTTAAAAGCGCTTGCACATGTCGGGTCAAGCTCGGCTGCTTTGAGGTAGCAGTCGCGCTGGCTCATCGCGTTGTTGTCAATGGAGATGGATTCTGCCGGCGTCATCGTCATACCTAGGTTGTTGAACGCCAGTGCCATCGCTGGATCAAGCGCGATCGCTTTCAGAAAGCACTCGCGCTGGCTCATTGAATTGCGGTTGACGACAACGTGGTCATCCGCAGTCATCGTGTTACCGATGTTGAGAAAGACGCCCGCCATGTCCGGATCGAGTTCCGCAGCGCGCTGGTAGCACTGTCGCTGGGTCATGAAAGAGCCGCGCACTTTGAGGCGATCACCGGCATTCATCGTGGCGCCGAGATTGGCGAATGCCACTGCCAGAAAGGGGTCCAGTTCTGCCGCTCTGTGAAAGCAGTCGCGCCGCGTCAGGGCGTCGCCCTTGACCTCGACTTGCTGCTCGGCAGTCATCATCGCGCCAAGGTCGACGAAATTCATCGCCTCGTCGGGCGCTGTTTGCATCGTTTTCAGGTGGGCTTGCAACTGCGATCGGGACGTTGACGGATGGTTTCCTGGCAGGCGGTTGCGTATCGACTCTGCAATATGTGCCTCCTGCGCAGCGGATGATTGCGGGGTGCTGTTCCTGGTGGCCGGCAAGACGACCGGTTGGATGGCGGGGTCGTTGTCGGCGATGGGTGCAGTCGCTGGCAGGTGACGAGATGATGGTGTATTCGAAGCGCGCATAAAAATAGGCAATATCTAATAAAAATGTTCGGTTGTCGAGTGTGACTGACTGGTGTTGTGGGCTGATCGGGGGCGTTTGGCATGATTAGCTTTTCACTTGAAAATCAGATAGCGCTCCACTTAAACGGACGGCTTCGGCAAATAGACACTGTAATGATTTCCGTCTAGCCACAAAACGGGTAGATGAGTGAATGATGACATTAGCGTATTGATCGCATCCTGCGGCTCACAGTGCGGTTGTGTCAGTCGTTCGAGATGATTCGCAATTTTTGAATTGTTCGGTGCAGTCACCCTCAGTTGTGCAGATTGGCCTTCATGTTCGACTACCAGTAACGGCAAATCCAAGGCGCGGTGGAGCGTTACCGGCAAGTTGCTGGTCGCTGGACTTCCGGGATTAATGAGACCCTGAATTTCACTCATGAAGCGGGTATCTACCAGCTTCCCTTGTCCATCTGTTGGCGGTCGAAACGCCGTAGCGATTTCTAGTTGCAGTCGCTGCAAGAATGCTTCTGGAGAACTCCTCAGACTGGCTGCATTGATAGTTGAAGAAAAGCGGTCTCCAATCACGCTTGCAAGTGACTGACTTGCGCCTAGATGCGCGCTTTTGGCCAAATTGTCGTCCCGCGAAATCGCTGCTTGGCCGACTGTAAAAGGCGACTCATCGCCACGCATGAACGCCACTGGATCCTCGTTGTATAGCTGTGCGATGGCTTGAAGCACTGGTGCGTGCGCTTCCGCATAATTTGTTATCGCAGCGGGACTCGAAATTGCCAGCAAACGCGACGCTAGCTGGTCCGGGGTGGCCGAAGCAAACGCCGACAGCCACGAACTGCGCAACCAGCAAAGGTTGTCTTGCATGTGGCCA
>AEPR01000051.1 GCA_000195205.2 Oxalobacteraceae bacterium IMCC9480
TTTAATTTTGACAGTACCGAAATAGCCGCTAATCCAGTACATTTACTCTATGTACTTGAACAACAAATTGAACGTGAACAATTCCAAACCGAAATAGAGCAAAAGTATTTCGCATACATCAAGGAACATTTGGCACAGCGATATATCGAGTTCATTGGCAAAGAGATTCAAACTGCATATCTCGAGAGCTATTCCGAATATGGTCAAAACATCTTTGATAGATATGTAACATTTGCAGACTTCTGGATTCAGGACCAAGAATTTCGAGATCCGGATACTGGTGAGAGTTTCGATCGGAATTCGCTCAATCAGGAACTAGAAAAAATTGAGAAACCAGCAGGCATTTCGAATCCCAAAGATTTTCGTAACGAAATAGTTAATTTTGTTCTAAGAGCACGCGCTCAAAACGGTGGTAAAAATCCGCCATGGACAAGCTATGAAAAATTACGCACCGTAATCGAAAAGAAGATGTTTTCCAACACGGAGGAGCTTTTACCAGTCATCTCGTTTAATGCAAAAAGCAGCGCGGAGGACGCGAACAAACATCAGGAGTTCGTCAACCGCATGGTGGCAAAAGGCTATACAGCTAAACAAGTACGTCTGTTATGTGAATGGTATTTGAGGGTGCGTAAATCGTCGTAATACGTGAAAAGAAACGCTTGCAACTGACGACATATGCGTATTTTAAGTAATCCTATTTGTAGGAGGTCATATTGGTTCATCTTATCGACCGACGATTACAAGGCAAAAATAAATCTGCAGTCAATCGTGAACGTTTTTTACGCAGATACAAAAGCCAGATAAAAGACGCTGTTGCCCGTGCTATCAAAGATCGCTCGATCACCGACATGGAAAACGGTGAGAAGATCTCCATACCAGTCAAAGATGTCAATGAGCCCAATTTCGGTCACGCCCACGGGGGAGTTTGGGAAGTGGTCCGTCCAGGAAATCAGGATTATCTGAAAGGTGACTCCGTTCCAAGACCGGAAGATGGATCCGGCTCAGGGAAAGGCAGCGCTGGCAACAGCGACCAGGCAGACGAGGATAACTTTCTGTTTGAGCTTACCAAGGAAGAATTCATGAATTACTTCTTTGAAGATCTAGAGCTTCCCTATCTGGTTAAACGGCAAATAACGGCGATCAAAGAGTTCAAGACAGCGCGTGCTGGTTACAACATAACGGGCACTCCGTCAAACATCCACGTCTTAAGATCGTTGCGTGGCGCACTGGGTCGTCGAATTGCCGCGGGCGGGACTTCGAACAAGCTCTTACGTTTAGCCGAAATTCAGTTGGAGAAATTAGGCGAAATCGTCCCTCCGGATGAAATACGTATTGCTGACCTAAAAGGAAGTATCCGCCGACTGAAGGCCAAGCTCTTGGCAATTCCCTTCATTGATCCAATCGACCTACGATACAGCAATCGTATTAAGACGCCAAAACCCTCGAGTCAAGCAGTGATGTTTTGCATCATGGATGTCTCGGGATCAATGGATCAACAGAAAAAAGACACTGCAAAACGCTTTTTTATATTGCTTCATTTGTTTCTGACACGAGCATACGAAAAAATCGATGTCGTTTTTATTCGGCACCACACTTCTGCGACTGAAGTAGATGAACATGACTTTTTCCATTCACGTGAATCTGGTGGAACGGTAGTCTCTTCGGCACTTCATCTCCTCACGACAATCATCTTGGAACGCTATCCCGGAGCAGAGTGGAATAGTTATGTAGCCCAAGCATCAGATGGTGATAATTGGGATAGTGATTCTGTTAATTGCAGAAAATTGATGGTCGACGTAGTTATGCCTGCAGTGCAATATTTTGCGTATATCGAAATTACCGACGGAGCGGCGCAGAATCTCTGGCAAGAATATACCCAGGTAGCAGCCAGCCACCCGCATTTCGCAATGAAGAAGATCACTGCAAGTGCTGATATTTATCCCGTATTTCGTGAACTGTTTCGAAAACAGGTGCCTCAATGAAAACCAGCGTTCAACCGGTCAACTCGCCGCATTATAAATTGCCGGAACAGTCCGAATGGACCTTCGAATTGATAGAACGTATACATGATGAAATTCGGCGGGTTGCCAGCGACTTCGGACTCGATACTTACCCCAATCAATTAGAGATCATTAACGCCGAACAAATGATGGATGCGTATGCATCTGTAGGAATGCCCGTTTCGTACCATCTTTGGTCATTCGGGAAACACTTTCTGTCAACTGAAAAAAGCTATAGACGAGGCCAAATGGGATTGGCTTATGAAATCGTTATTAACTCCAATCCTTGCATCGCCTATCTGATGGAAGAAAATAGTCTGACCATGCAAGCGCTAGTGATTGCGCATGCTGCTTACGGTCATAACTCTTTTTTTAAAGGCAACTATTTGTTTCGGACGTGGACGGATGCCGAAGCCATTGTTGATTACATGGTATTCGCCCGCAACTATATCGCCCAGTGCGAGCGCCTGCACGGTGTAGACGCGGTTGAA
>AEPR01000050.1 GCA_000195205.2 Oxalobacteraceae bacterium IMCC9480
GGCGGAAGCAACCACCATCGAGATCAACCGCTATAAACATCTGGCAGAAATGGCTGAACTCTCCGGGCCTACCGGCGAAGCGGACCGCAAGATTTTTGATGCGGCCGCCGAAGAACTGCTGACAAATCCGAAGAACTATATCCGGCGTTTCCTGTTCACCACTGAGACCAAAGTGGCGGATGAAGGACGCTCAATCAATTTTATCGGGAGCTATGCGTCAACCAACCAGGTCTTAGAAACCGTGATGCTCGACGGTTTCATTGGTTAATCCGATTATTTTTGAAAGAACCGCAAACCAACAGGTACAAGTCCCTGCCTGCATATTGCTTGGATGAACTGTAACCATAAGTTAATCTAACAAAACTATCTGTTTCCCCTGCGTAACGTGCCGCGTCGATCCCGATCAGAGCAGCGGGAAGACAGGGGCGACAGAAACTGTTTTCGAGAGACTTCTTCATGGCGCTTTTTCATCCTTCCTTGTTGCTATGCATCGCCCCCGCCCCCCTGCGGGAACGCGTACTGCGCACAGCCGAAACGATGTCGGCACGACTCAAGCAAATCCCGATCAGTGAAATCGCACAAGAAATCGCGTTGCGCCCGGGAGTGCGCATCCTGGTCTGCCAGGACGATCTGCACTTCGACAAAGTCATCGAACAATGCAACCGGATTGGCGCATCCACCCAGGAAAGGCTGGCGCGCTTCGTCGATGGCAGCGATTACGCCACCTGCGTGGCGACTGCGTGCGTGTGCAAGGCCATCAATATTCCGGAGCTCGACAGCCGCTTGCAAGAAATCCTGCAGCAATTGCTGGAGTACAAAGTCCACCCGGACGACGACGACACCAACGACCATCCGGGGCCCGAAGTCATCACTCCCGGCACACCACTGCAGAGCAACACCAGCCTGCCTGTCCCGTCCGCAGGCACCTCCGGCGCGCCCGTCATCGCCGATGTGAACCATGAAATCTATGCCGTTGCACGCCGCATCGCTGCCACCGATGTCGATATCGTGCTGGTCGGCGAAACCGGTACCGGCAAGGATTGGCTGGCCCATTACATTCATGACTACTCCGGTGTGCGTGGACCGTTCGTGGCGGTCAATTGTCCGGCGATTCCCGAAACCCTGGCCGAAGCGGAACTGTTTGGCGTCGACGCCGGTGCCTACACGGGTGCCACCAAGAGCCGCGCGGGACGCATCGAATCGGCCAACGGCGGCACGCTGTACCTCGATGAAATCGATAGCATGGCGCTGACGCTGCAAGCCAAATTGCTGCGGGTATTGCAGGATCGCGGTGTCGAGCGTGTCGGATCGACGGTGTTCCGGCAGCTCAGTTTCCGGGTCATCGTGTCGACCAAGGTGCCGCTGGCCAAGCTGGTCGAGGAAGGCAAATTCCGCACCGACCTGTATTACCGGCTGAGTGTGGTCGAGCTGGCCTTGCCGGTGCTGCGCTCCCAGCCGGCGCGCGCGCTGGACCTGTTCTGGCGCTATGTCGACCATGCAGCACGGCAGTTCAAATTGCCGCCTGGTGCTGACGTCAATCCGTTTGTCGAGGCCCAGATTCTGTCGCACGGCTGGGAAGGTAATATCCGCGAATTGCGCGCCGCCGCGCAACGCTATGCGCTGGGATTTCCCGCTATCGGCAGCGATGCCAGCAGGCAGCGCAGTGGCTCGCTCAAGGACTTGCTGCATCAGTTCGAGCGCACCTTGCTGATTGCAACGCTGGACCGCTGCAAGCGCAATGTCTCGCGCGCCGCCAAGGAACTCGGTGTCGAACCCCACGTCCTGTACTACAAGCTGAAAACCCTCGGCATTCACAATGTCGGTCGCAACGATAGCGACAGCAGCGACGAGACACCCAGACAGGGTTTGCTGGCGATCGATACGGAAGCGGCGACCGGAAAAGGCAAACGCGGCGCACGCTGACCGCGCATGGGTTGTGCCCGTCCTCAGCGGATGGTGCAGGGATCCAGCACAAACTCCTTTTCCGGCATCCAAAAGCATCCCCGTCACGGCCTCGCCAGCGCCGTATAATTTGGCGTCCCGGCCGTTGCCCGGCCGTCTCTTCCAACCACCATTCCCATGTCCAACGACCGTGCTGCCACCGCACTGCCCCTGACTGCCTGCCGCGAATGCGATTTGCTGCAGCACGAGATCGCGCTGCCGCCGCATGCCGAAGCCTTGTGCGTGCGCTGCGGTGCGCAGCTGTACCGGCAAACGCTGCATGGCCCGGATACGACGCTGGCCTTCACGCTGGCCAGCGTGCTGCTGTTCCTGCTGGCGAATTTTTTCCCGCTGGTACGACTGGAACTGCAAGGTAATCAGACCTCGTCGACGCTGTTCGGTGCAGTCACGACGCTGGCCTCGCAAGACCTGCTATCGGTGGCGCTGCTGGTCTTTGGCACCACGATTCTGGTGCCGGCCATCGAGATGGCGGCGATGTTGTACCTGCTGCTGCCACGACGCCTCGGCATCACGGTTCCCGGCAGGGCCAAGACATTCCGGCTCATCGCGTGGCTGCGCCCCTGGGGCATGATCGAGGTGTTCATGCTGGGCGTGCTGGTGTCGGTAGTAAAAATGGCGACCTTTGCCAGCGTGGTGCCGGGCGTTGCGCTGTGGTCCTTCGGTGC
Organism: Oxalobacteraceae bacterium IMCC9480; assembly: GCA_000195205.2. GTDB lineage: Bacteria > Pseudomonadota > Gammaproteobacteria > Burkholderiales > Burkholderiaceae_D > Actimicrobium. The sequence continues at coordinate 2,628 of AEPR01000050.1, forward strand.
ACTGATGCTGACGCTGGCAGCGGCGGCGCATTTTTTCAATCCGCGTGACCTGTGGCAAGGGCTGCCTCTCCATGAGTGAGCCACGCCCGCCCCCGCCCGTCACAGCCGCCGCACGGGGGCTGCTGCGCTGTCATGCCTGCGACTTGCTCTGCCAACCCCTCGCCGGTGCCGGTGCCAGCAATTGCCCGCGCTGCGCCGCGCCGCTGCACCAGCGCATCCCGCACAGCATCCGCAAGACCTGGGCTTTCCTGCTGGCGGCGATGATCCTGTACATTCCGGCTAACTTACTGCCGATCATGCGCAGCAGCTCGTTTTTTTCGGTCCGGGACGACACCATCCTGAGCGGCGTCGTGTACCTGTGGATTGGCGGTTCGCGCATGCTGGCGCTACTGGTCTTTGTGGCCAGCATCGTGATCCCGCTGTTCAAGTTGCTGGCGCTGGTGCTGCTGACGCTGTCGGTGCAGTTGCGCTCGACCTGGCAACCGCGCCAGCGCACCCGGATGTACCGGCTGGTCGAGGCGATAGGTCGCTGGTCGATGCTCGATATTTACGTCGTCGCCCTGCTGGTGGCGCTGGTGCAGGTACAGTCTTTTGCGCGCATCGAGGCCGGCCAGGGCGCGGCTGCTTTCGGGGCAGTGGTTGTGCTGACACTGCTGGCGGCCAACAGTTTTGATCCGCGCCTGATCTGGGATTACGCGGAAAGGCAGAATATGAACAACAAGCACACGGAGACCAACCTTGACTGACGCCACTAACAACACCGATTTGCCGCAGGCCGTGCGCGCCCCGCGCTGGCACTGGGCACCGTGGCTGATCTGGCTGATTCCTATCATTGCCGCACTGGTCGGCGGCACCATCCTGGTCCAGACGCTGATGTCGCGCGGTCCGACCATCACGATCAACTTCAAGAGTGCCGAAGGACTCGAAGCCGGCAAGACGCGCATCAAATACAAGGAAGTCGAGATCGGCACCGTCGATCGCATCACGCTGTCGCCGGACCGCCAGCAAGTCATCGTCACGGCGCAACTGGTCAAGAGCGCCGACAGTTTCCTGCGCGACGACACGCGTTTCTGGGTGGTGCGGCCGCGCGTCGGTGCCGGCGGGATTTCGGGATTGGGCACCTTGCTGTCGGGCTCGTACATCGGCGTCGATGCCGGCAAGTCCGAAGAAAGCCGCGACGACTTCGTCGGCCTGGATACGCCGCCGTTCGTGCTGACCGGCCTGGCCGGACGCCAGTTCGTGCTGCATGCCGAACAGATCGGCTCGCTCGATATCGGCGCGCCGGTGTTTTTCCGGCATATCCAGGCCGGCCAGATCGCCGCCTATGAACTCGATCCGAACGGCACCGGCGTGATCCTGCATGTGTTCGTCAATGCGCCCTACGACAAGTACGTCACCACCAGTTCGCGCTTCTGGCAGGCCAGCGGCGTCGAACTGAGCCTCGATGCCTCGGGCATCAAGGTCGCCACCGAATCGCTGGCCTCTATCCTGTCCGGCGGCATCAGCTTCGGTGCCCTCGACGATGCGGTGGCGGCCCCCGAAGCCGCGATCAATAGCGTCTTCACGCTGTACGGCAACCGCGACAACGCCATGAAGCACGCCGACACCGTGGTGCGCAAAGCCCTGCTGTACTTCGATGAATCGACGCGCGGACTGGCACCCGGTGCACCGGTCGATTTCAGGGGCATCGTGATCGGCGAAGTCACCGCCATCAGCCTGGAAGTCGACCGCAAGAGCAAGGTCTTCCGCTTCCCGGTCGAGGTCAATATCTACCCGCAACGGCTGCAATCGCACTATCGTAATGGCACCCCGGCGGCCGACGATTCACGCGAGGTCATCGATGCGCTGGTCGCGCGCGGCATGCGGGCGCAACTGAAAACCGGCAACCTGCTGACCGGCCAGCTGTTCGTCGCGCTGGACTTTTTCCCGGATGCCGCCAAGGCGCAGATCGACTGGAAGAAGGAACCGATCACGCTGGCCACCGTCCCCGGCACATTGGAAGAGCTGCAGGCCATCCTGAGCCGCATTGCGCGCCGGCTTGACAAGGTGCCGCTGGAGCAGATCGGTGCCGACGTGCGCGTGGCACTGAAATCGCTCGACAGCACGCTCAAAAGTACCGATGCATTGGTGCGACGGGTCAATACCGAACTGGCACCGCAAGCCAGCGCGACGCTGGAACAGGTGCGCAAAACCGTCGCCAGCGCCGATGCGGTCCTGGCCAGCGATGCGCCACTGCAGCAAGACCTGCGCACCACGCTCAGCGACATCAGCCGGGCCGCGCAAGCGTTGCGCTCGCTGACCGATTATCTCGACCGCCATCCGGAAGCTCTGCTGCGCGGCAAAAAGGACGCTCCATGACATCGCTTGCCCGCCGTTACCCCGTCGCCCTCACCGCCCTGCTCGCGATGACACTGCTGTTGAGTGCCTGCGCCACCAGCCCGACGACGTATTTCTATACGCTAGAACCGCTAGCCGCTGCCGGCCTGACTACCGGTGGCACTCCCGTGCGCGTCGGTCAGGTCACCGTGCCGGAACTGGTCGACCGGCCGCAAATGGTGCTGCGTTCCGGTGCCAACCAGGTCAGCCTGGCCGAACAGCGGCGCTGGGCCGAGTCGCTGCGCAGTGCGATTGCCCGCGTCGTCGCTGCCAACCTGGCCACCGCGGACAGCGCCACGTCCGCATCCACGGTGGATATCGACGTCGTGCGTTTTGATTCGCAGCTTGGCGTGGCGGTCGATCTGGCCGCCAACTGGCGCATCCGCTGCGCCACCGGCATCGTCCGTCGCGGCAGCATGAGCACGCATGAACCGGCACCGGGCAGCGACTACGCCGACCTCGCTGCGGCGCATAGCCGCGCCCTGGCCGAACTGAGTCGCAATATTGCCGCTGCCATCGCCGCCAAACCGTGATGACCATCCGTCACATCAAGCACGACATTGATACATCACAGCGAACGCCCGCCGGATTCCCTGCACGATGGCCGGACACCCTACAAGGAGTCTTGTGAATCCCTCCCTTTCCGACCTCAGCGGTATCGATGACAACCTGACGCGCGAACTGAACCAGATGCAATCCGATCCGGCGACCCCGCTGGCGCTGCGTTGCCGCCGGATTGCGCTGGGCATCGCGCTGGCCGTGGCCCTCACCGGTGCCGGCGTGCTGCTGTTGTGGCGCTTGCCGCTGCCCCACCTGATGCCTGCCAACGTGGCGCTGGGTCTGCTGCTGGCAGGAATCACACTCGCGCTGCAAAGCCAGCCCTTGATCCGGCTGCTGCCGGTGCGCTTACTAGCGCTGTGCATCGCGGCGCTGGTCGCGGCGCTCGGGCTGGTCACGGTGGCGCATGGCTTGTCAATGGGTGGCGCGGATCTCGATGCCTTCCTGGCAGGCCTGACGCTGCCGCTCACCGGCAGTCCGGCGATGCCGATCCATCCCGTCAGCGCGTTCGCACTGGCACTGAGCGGCATCGCCCTGCTGCTACAGGACATGCGTACCCGCGCGCGCCATGCGCCTACCGAATTCATGGCACTGAGTCTGGCAGCACTGAATCTGGTACCGCTGGCGGGACTGGCTTACCAGGTCCCGGCGCTGGCTGATCTGGGCAATACGATAGCGGTACCGGCGGCGGCGGCACTGGCTTTTTTCAGCCTGGGTGCCGGCATGCTGCTGTCGCAACCGAGCCGCAGCCTGATGGCGATCATCACCGACAACGTGCCGGGTGGCCAGATGCTGCGCCGGTCGCTGCCGCAAACCCTGCTGGTACTGGTGCTGCTGAACTGGATCATCAGCCGGGGTGCGTTGCTGGAACTGTATGGCCAGGCGCTGGTGTCGCCGATACTCACACTACTCAACAGCAGCGTGATCCTGGTGATCTTCTGGCGTACCGCCGCCACCGTCAACGACGAATACCGGGCCCGCCTGCAAAGCGCCAGCGACCTCGCCCAGGCCAGCTCGCTGCTCATTGCGGTGAGCGACAACACGGACGATCCGATCTTCGTCAAGAACCGCGACGGCAAGCTGATTTTTGCCAATCCGGCGATGTTGCGCAGCCTCGGAAAAAGCCGCGAAGAAGCCCTGTATCGCAGCAGCAGTGAGCTGCTTCCCGATCCGGACGAAGCCGCCCAGGTTGACCGCGATGACCAGCACATCATGCAAGGCCGCGTATCGGTCACGCTGGAACAAACGCTGCATCTGCCACAGGGCGAGCGGACTTACTCGTCCACCAAGGCACCGTGGTTCGATGCCAGCGGCCAGCTGCTCGGCCTGATCGGCATCAGCACTGACATCAGCACACGCAAGGAAATGGAACGCCAGCTCAAGCAGCGCGAAGCCGAACTCGAAGCCACCGTCAGCCAGCGCACCGCCGTTCTGCGCAAGCTTGGCGACCATCTCGAATCGGTACGCGAAGAAGAAAAGCGCAGCATCGCGCGCGAGCTGCACGACGACATGGGCGCGTCGCTGACCTCGCTGAACATGCATCTCGACAGCATCTACAAGGCCTTGCCCGACGAGCCGAAGTGGGCCGACAAGGCCACGCGTGTCCGCACGCTGGTGGCCTCGCTGGTAGCCACGACGCGGCGCATACAGATCGGCCTGCGACCTATCATGCTCGACCTGTTCGGCCTGAAAGCCGGCATCATCGAACAGCTCGAAGAATTCGAACAGCGCACCGGCATCACCTGCAAGACCAGCCTGCCGGACGATGAGGTCGCGCTAGCGCACAAGCTCGAAATCACGCTGTACCGGATGCTGCAGGAGGCGCTCAACAACGTCGCCAAACATGCGCAGGCCACCAAGGTCGACGTCATCCTCGACGTCGACGAAGACCAGGCAGTCCTGACCGTGCGCGACGACGGTATCGGCATTCCGTCGGAGCGGATCAACAACCAATCCACCTACGGCATCCGCGGCCTTAGCGAACGTGCGTCCTTCCTCGGCGGCACGGCCAGCGTGTTTGCCAATCCGGTGCGTGGAACGACAGTGCGGATCACATTGCCGGCGCAGTTGTAGGGATAGGCACGGTCCCATCCTACCCACGCGAGCGCCCGGGCTTCATTCCCCGTCGCACCAAAGGATGCATACGCATCGAAAAAAACGTCCGGTTCTACCATTCCGGGAAATACCTTTATGGACGTTGTTTCCAAAAAGAACATTTCTAGCTGATGCACTTGCAACCATTAGTTGTTTGATATATTTCATTTTGGTAACTTTCGACTTGCCTACAAGTCCCCTCCAAGAGAAAGAAAAATCACTATGACTATTGCTCAACGCATGTACTTGCTCATTGGCTGTG
>AEPR01000049.1 GCA_000195205.2 Oxalobacteraceae bacterium IMCC9480
CCGACAGCATCTTCCGGATCTATTCGATGACCAAGCCGATTGTTTCGGTGGCGATCATGATGCTGGCCGAACAGGGCCGGCTGCTGATTTCGGATCCGGTCTCGCGCTACTTCCCGGAACTGGCTAACCTGCAGGTCGCGACCGAACACGTCGCCGCAGACGGCAGCCGGACCATGACGCTGGCAGCCTGCACGCGTGAAATGACGATCCAGGATTTGCTGCGCCACACCGCCGGCTTGACCTACGGGATCTTCGGCGAGTCGACACTGGTCAAGCAAGCCTATCTGGACAGCGGCATCGAAGGCCGCCATATCACCAATGCCGGACTGGTCGATTGCCTGTCGCGCTTGCCGCTGGCGTTTCAGCCCGGCACCAACTGGGACTACAGCCGCGCCACCGACCTGCTCGGTGCCTTGCTGGAAAAAATCTCCGGCCAGTCCTTGGATGTCCATTTGCAGGAGCAGATTTTTGCGCCGTTGCAGATGCCCGACACCGGCTTCTGGGTCGCGCCCGACCAGCAGCACCGGATGGCACAAGCGTTCCCGATTGATCCTGTCACGCAGCAAGCGGTGCGCCTGCTCGACGGGCGCAGCCGTCCCGATTTCCTGTCCGGCGGTGGCGGCCTGCTGTCGACCGCGCGCGATTACCTGCGCTTTGCACGACTGCTGCGCAATGGTGGCGAACTCGATGGCGTGCGCCTCTTGTCGCGCAAGACCCTCGCCTTCATGACCAGCGACCATCTGGCCGATATCCCCGGTGCCACTGCAGGCGCGGCCTACCTGCCCGGTCCCGGCTATGGCTTCGGACTGGGCTTTGCGGTGCGCAAGACGGTTGGCGGTGCGCCGACGCCCGGTTCGGTCGGAGATTTTTTGTGGAGCGGTCTGGCCGGCACGTATTTCTGGATCGATCCACAAGAAGACCTGATCGCGATCTGGCTGATGCAAGCGCCCGAGCAGCGCGACCGCTTCCGGCAAATGGTGCGCAACCTGGTCCATGCCAGCCTGAGCTGATTGATTTACACTGCCAGCTCGCTGTCCACCACGGAACTCCATGACTTTACCCACCCTCAAGCGCACCGACACGCTGGACATCGGCAATACCTTCGCCGCCCTGCCCGCTGCGTTTTCCACCCGCCTGCTACCAACGCCATTGGCAACACCGTACCTGGTCTGCGCCAGCCCGACGGCGGCAGCGCTGATTCACCTCGATCCGGCCGAATTCACCACCGACAATTTCATCGAGACCTTCACCGGCAACCGTATTCCGGCCGACTCGACGCCGCTGGCAGCGGTGTACTCCGGCCACCAGTTCGGCGTCTGGGCCGGCCAGCTCGGCGATGGCCGCGCAATCCTGCTGGGCGATGTGCCGTCGGTGGCGGGTCGGATGGAATTGCAGCTCAAGGGCGCCGGTCCGACACCGTATTCGCGCGGTGGCGATGGTCGTGCGGTGCTGCGCTCGTCGATCCGCGAATTCCTGTGTTCGGAAGCGATGGCCGGTCTCGGCATCCCGACCACGCGGGCACTGTGCGTGACCGGCTCCGACCAGCGCGCCATGCGCGAAGCGCCCGAAACTACGGCCGTGACGACGCGCATGGCACCGAGCTTCATCCGCTTCGGGTCGTTCGAGCACTGGTACCAGAAAGACCAGCCCGAACTGCTGCGCGCACTGGCCGACCATGTCATCGACCAGCACTACCCGCAAGCCCGCGCCGATGCCAATCCGTATGCCGCGCTACTGACCAGCGTGACGCGCCGCACCGCACAGATGGTCGCGCACTGGCAGGCGGTCGGCTTCATGCATGGCGTGATGAACACCGACAACATGTCGATACTCGGACTGACGCTGGACTATGGTCCGTTCGGTTTCATGGATGGCTTCGACCCGTCCCACATCTGCAATCACACCGACCAGCAAGGGCGTTATGCGTATTCAATGCAGCCGCAGATCGCGCACTGGAATTGCTATGCGCTCGGCCAGGCGCTGTTGCCGCTGATCGGCACGGTCGAGGACACCGAGGCGGCGCTGGCCAATTTCAAGCCCGACTACGACAGCAAGATGGCGGCCTTGCTGCAGGCCAAACTCGGACTGTTGTCGGTTCTGCCGGACGACGCGGCGCTGGTCGATAGCCTGTTCGCGATCCTGCAAGCCGGACGGGTCGACTTCACGCTTTTTTTCCGTCGCCTGGGCGATCTGCAGACCGGCCGGCCGGAGTCCGATGCGCCGTTGCGCGACCTGTTCATCGACCGTCCGGCCTTCGATGCCTGGGCTGCGGCCTACCGGCAGCGCCTGCAGCAGGAGCCGCGCGGCGATGCCGAACGGCGTCTTGCAATGCATGCGGTCAACCCCAAATACATACTTCGCAATCATCTGGCGCAAGTGGCCATCGAAAAAGCCCAGGACCGGGATTTCTCCGAAGTCGCGCGTTTGCTGGCCATCCTCGATAAGCCATTTGACGACCAGCCTGAATTCGACAACTATGCGGCCCTGCCACCCGACTGGGCCAGCCAACTGGAAGTGAGTTGCTCATCATGACAAACAAAGTTACCAAGACCGACGCCGAATGGCGTGCCGCACTCGACCCGATGGATTACGAAGTCACCCGTCATGCCGCCACCGAACGGGCCTTCACCGGCCGCTATTGGGACCATCATGAACACGGCATTTATACCTGCGTATGCTGCAACACGCCGCTGTTCGCGTCGGATACCAAGTTCGATTCCGGCTGCGGCTGGCCCAGCTATTTCACCGCGCTCAATCCGGATAACGTGAAAGAACTGGTCGACCGTAGCCATGGCATGGCCCGCACCGAAATCATTTGCGCGGTCTGTGACGCCCATCTGGGCCATGTTTTTCCGGACGGCCCGAAGCCGACCGGCCTGCGCTATTGCATCAATTCGGCCTCGCTCAGTTTTGCGCCAGCGGCCTCTTCCGATGAAAAGACCCCGACATGAAGTTCCTGTTCGACCTGTTCCCGGTCATCCTTTTCTTTGCGATGTTCAAGTGGGGCGAAGGCAATGTCGTCGCCGCACAGGAACTGGCCGGACGCTATCTGTCCGGCATGGTCTCGGGCGGCGTGGTCACCGCCACCCAAGCACCGATCCTGCTGGCCACCACCGTAGTGATCGTCGCCACGCTGGCCCAGATCGGCTGGCTGCTCCTGCGGCGCAAGAAAATTGACGTGATGCTGTGGGTGTCCTTGCTGATCGTCGGCGTGTTCGGCGGTGCGACGATTTACTTCCACAACGAGACCTTCATCAAGTGGAAACCGACGGTCCTGTACTGGGCTTTTGCCGCCGTCTTCCTGATCAGCCAGTTCGTCCTGAAAAAAAACCTGATCAAGAAAATGATGGGGGAACAGATCGACTTGCCGGCCGTGCTGTGGACCAAGCTGGGCTTGTCATGGGCGGTATTTTTTGTCCTGATGGGCTTTCTGAATTTGTACGTGGCATTCAATTACCCGACCGCAACGTGGGTTAATTTCAAGTTGTTCGGCGGAATGGGACTGATGCTGGTGTTTGTGCTGGCACAAAGTTTGTTCTTGTCAAAGCACATGCAGGAGCCAAAATGAGCGATCGTGAAAAACGTATTCTTGCCAGCCTGAATGCCACTTTTGCGCCGACTGCCTGTGTGCTCGAAGACGAGTCGGCCGCGCACGCCGGTCATGCCGGTGCAGCCACCGGTGGTAGCCACTTTCGGCTGCATCTGGTGTCGGCGCGCTTTGAAGGCGAGTCGCGCGTGAACCGCCATCGGCTCGTGTATGATTGCCTCCGCAATATGATGCAGGCTGAAATACACGCACTTGCACTGAGTACAGCAGCGCCTTCCGAAGTCGTCGCATCCCCCTGAATACCATTCCATGTGCTTTAATTTTATTTTTCGACCCTAGGAACAAACAATGACATTCAAACCTGCTCGCTTGCTCGTAGTCTTACTCGCCATGGCAGCCTTGCCAGTCATGGCACAAAACCTCGCCGTCGTGAACGGCAAGTCCATTCCTTCCAGCCGCGCCGACCTGATGGTCAAGCAAGCCGCGACCCAGGGACAAGCCGACACACCGGAACTGCGCAAGATGGTCAAAGAAGAATTGATCAACCGCGAAGTGCTGGTTCAGGAAGCCGACAAGCTTGGCCTGGGCAACTCCGCCGACGTCAAATCCCAGCTCGAAATCGCCCGTCAGTCGCTGGTCATCCGCGCGCTGGTTGGTGACTACGTCAAGAAGCACCCGGTCAGCGACGCCGACATCAAGGCCGAATACGACAAATTTAAGGCCACGGCCGGCGACAAGGAATACCGCGCCCGTCATATCCTGGTTGAAAAAGAAGACGAAGCCAAAGCCATCATCGTCAAGCTGAAAGCCGGCGCCAAGTTCGAAGACCTGGCCAAGGCGTCGAAAGATCCAGGCTCGGCAGCCAACGGTGGCGACCTCGACTGGGCTTCACCTGCCTCGTTCGTCAAGCCATTCTCGGATGCCATGGTTGCACTGGCCAAGGGTTCGTACACCGAAGTCCCGGTCAAGACCCAGTTCGGCTTCCACGTGATCAAACTCGAAGACACCCGCGCCGCCAAAGTGCCGACGCTCGAAGAAGTCAAGCCACAGATCAGCGAAAGCCTGCAACAGAAAAAACTGCAGGAATACCAGCAGGAACTGCGTGCCAAGGCTAAGGTGCAGTAAGCATTTAGCAGGTCATACCCGCATCATGAAAGCGCTCTTAGGAGCGCTTTTTTAATGTCTGCTGGCCGGGATTATCGGGTGCTGGCAGAACATCCGCAGCATCGATGCGCTCCGTCCCTCTGCCACAACACCCACTCCTCTTTCTGTACCGTCCCCTCAAGATCGACCCGCCCCTTACGAAACAAGGAAACCTCACTTTTAAAATCAGGTGAGGTGCCGTGCACATGCACTGGCTACCGGAACGAAATCACTCAAACTAATTAGTCAATGCATGACATGGCATTGATTGCACGATGACACCATCAAGATTTCTTTTTAAAATCTTCAATACCTCATTAAAAATATCCATTACTTTGATTTTCCATCTATTAAAAAGAGTCTTCAAAAATAATTTTTATTTATTTGGAACTGATGCGAGTACTTCGTAACTCACCGACGGTTTATCAAAAAAATATAATTTCATATAGGACTTAATTCTCAAAATAATTTACCCGGACAAAAGTACTTCGCCATGGATACCTTTTATTTTCTATTTACTCCCATTTAAATTTTAATCATGCCAAATAATAGAGTCGCTAATTTCCTGTTTTGCCGTCATTTCAATCAGCATGACGAACCGGTTCGACAGCCGGCAATCGCGATAAACCATCCCGTCGCGGTTCGTCCCTATCCCGCTGCGCAAGTGCCTCTTCCTGCTCCACAAGCGGTCGTGGCGCCGATTGCAAGCCCCCAACAACTCGATGTCGTGACGGCTCCACCTGTGGTGCAGCCACCGGTAGTAGAAGAAACACGGGAAGCACGCCGGACCCGTCAAAGACGGGATACCAGAAGAGGCAATCTCGAACGCTTTTTCGAGAGCCAGGCAGTAGCTGTCAAAGCTGGTCAAGGTGTTGAATCCGCGGGGGCAACAATGGACGACGACGCCCTGGCATCACCGACATTGCCGCAAGCACCCCGGCATCCGGGAGAACATTCGATTGCAAACAGGGCGCTGACAACGGATCAAGTCGCGGCAGCAACAGGCCTGCCACCGTTATTTGCCGGGATTTATGTCTCGGCCCAACTTGCTGCGATACCTCCACTGTCCGCAGAAGCGTCGAGTGCACTCGTGTCATCGCTCACCGGACTCAATGATCTGTTGACGGATTATCAAACCACGCATGGTCCTATTCCCGAGGATGAGCTTGATACTGCCCTGACCGTGTTACGGGAACATTGGCAGCAATGCCTGCAAGCACCTGCGGCTGATGTAACGCCATTGCCCATTGATATCCTCCGACCGGAAACGCCGGCAGCAAGAGCCTTTGCCGCCAACTATATGCATTTGCTTAAAGAGCTTGAAGAAAATATCTCCTTCCTGCCACCGCCGCCAATACCCGATGCACCCGAATCACCAACACCACCCAGTCCCTTCACCCAATCGACATCCGAAGAACAAATTCACACCTTGCTCAATGCGGCCCTTGCCCTGGCGCAAGTCGAACAACCAGCCGCCACTGCAGACGAACAGGCGATTACCAATATCCTCGCCGGCATTGACCATTTATATCAGGAACCGACAACGAAAATCGGGAATAGAAACTTGACTGTTGAAGGCTGTATTATTTTCGCGCTTGAAAAAGCGCTCGAGTCGAATCGACATAGGGTCCCCGAGATTAGTGCAACCTTACTTGAACATGCTCACCCTGCCACAACTGAATTCCTGATAGCCGGCGTGGATTTCAAACGTGAACGCGTCATTGAATGGTCAAGAAATGAAAACTGTCCGGAAATCGTGACAATAAATAATCACAATCCGATAATCGACAAAGCCTTGCAGGCAAGCGGAAGCCAAAATGTGCACGCGTATGAAGTCATCATTGCCGGCCTTGCACAATTCAATGCGATGCGCGACAGAATTCCAACTGACGGACTCGTCTCCAATGAACAGGCACATGCCGAAATTCAAGGCTACCTAGAAACGCAACCATCGCCCGAACTAGCCATCCGATCCTTAAACCGCATCATGGCCAGAACCAATATCAACCGGCCATTTGATGAGGATGCTTTAATGGAGAATGAATTTGGTAAAAATGTACCGGACACAATGACCATTATCTGGAGTTATATCCGGGATATTAGTGATGCAGACTTAAAGAAAAGAGTCTGTGATTCGATGGCAATGAAGTTACGCGAGATTGAGCGTGAACGGCCTTGCATCACCGGAGTCAGTCAACGACTGGCCGATATACCTACTGCGATTGATTGGAGTCTGACCAGTAATATTTCAATTGAACAGTTACGTGATGAACTTGCGCAAATGGCTGGCGAAGTCAACGAAAAGTTTGAAATTGATAATAAAGAATATTGCGATATGCTCAATCAAGAAGCCGGTCAAGCACATATGGGTGATTCATGCACAACCGTGAACGATCTCAAGCGGGAAATGTTTCTTGAAAAAGCACGGATTGAATTCACAGTCATCAGAAATATTGATCCAACGTTAATTAGAAGCGAGTCAGAGCGGATATTTCCAAAAGGCGCAGTCATATTTTGAATATTTTCCATAAAACCATTCTGACTATTCGTTGTAGTTATATCTTCATCCTAGAAAGTGATAGATCATGAGTCTCAGTGTAAAAACAATTTCTCCGAGTCAAAGCCCTTCCCGATCACGCCCTGAGTCACCACAAAACTTGGCACATCATGAAACGACTTCAGGATTAACTTCCATTTCGCCTCGAGTGACATCGCCCCATGGCCAGCAGGGCTGCAGCCCTTATCAATGGAACCGCAATTCGATTTCATTAAAAGCACATTCAGTTAAAAAAAGTATTGCGGCCATGTGGCAGCGATTACGGAACAAAGCCACTCCGCCTGAAGAGGATTACCACGATACAAGTGCAGTGGAAGTCAACGACTCAGAGGTGCGCTGTCTAAAAAGAAATACCATAAAAATAAACAATAATAATGAAAAGCAGTTCATTCATGCTAATTCAATGGACATCAGGAACGAAGAAGCTGGCACTTCGGCACAAAGCAGCTCCAACGTGTATGTCGCTGGTCAATCACCAGGAAATTACAGTACAGCAGAAAAATTCTTGATTGCCGGGATA
>AEPR01000048.1 GCA_000195205.2 Oxalobacteraceae bacterium IMCC9480
TGCATACAAACGGCAACGAAGGACGGTTTTTTTTCACGGCACCTTGGGAGCCGCTCATTGTGCGTCGCGGCGATACACTTGGTCTACGCGCATTGGCCGATCGTTTTGCCGATGCGGTCGCCCCCGACCTGAGCAACCGCACACGTGACGGTCGATGGATCACCATCCTGGCTTGGAGCTTGGTCCGGGCGCGCGAGGCATCCCATGCGAACGGCGCTCGTGACACCGCAGTAAGCGAGCAGAAAAAGTCCTCCTATTACACGTGGCTTCGCCCACTCGAACTGCTGTGGGTCGCCCGCACGATCGCACTGGCTGGTACCGACTGGCGAAAGCGGTCGCTGTCAGGCCAACGCAGGGTGCAGCCTTGGTACGACGAGGCGAAAGAGGCGAAGAGTCGCGCGGCGCCACGTTTTGGAATGAGCGTCGAGCAATTCAGCGCCTATCGCCAGACCGGCATGTACGGGGCTTACCGACTTGTCTTTCGCAAGCTTCCAGGCATGACCATACTAGGCGATGGATGGACGCCGGACACCGAGACAATCGCCCTTGCCAAGTGGCTCGACAGGCGACTTGGTACGTCACGCCCGGACTGGAAGGTCGGCGCCGATCCTGCAGAGGACGATGCGGGGACAAATAAATTCAAGCGATTGGGTCGCACTCAGGATGAATGCCACTGGTGGCTGCGTCAATGGGACCGATTCGACAAAGGTGGCGCAAACGCTGACGCCAGTACGCTACCGCGTCAGAAAACGGACTATTCGGTGCTGCCGGAAGCAACCTTGTTGAAACCTTTATTGTTCGGTTCCGATAGTGCAGGCGTCCGCCGCACCGCGATCGCAAACGAAATTGTGAAATCGAACGGAGCCGATGAACAGGCCGTGTGTATGCACCTGGCGCGCGTGTTCGGGTCGGATCACACCATCGCTGTCCTGCCGCAGTTTACACAGCTTGCCGAGGCGGGAATGAACGTAATGCACTTGATGGCCGAGAGGCTTGGGAACAAAGCGAGCGTCGGGCTGGATGATGTCGCCGCACAACCACCGGTTCGTCGTGCCTGTAGTCAATTACACGATGCTGCACGTGTATGGCGCGATGCAGCCAAGAACGAATTTAGACACATTAACCAAGCACACGATTTTGCAGATGCCATCCTGGATGCCGGCAGCATAGAGGCGTCAGCGTGCTTGCGTGCGGTGCTGTTCCACCATGAGGCACGAGGTGGTGGTTTGCGCTGGTTTGTCTTGCGCGGCGACTTGATTGAATCCCGCACACCTCCGTCTGGCGATGCCCGCTCACGCTACAGTTTCCGACTTTGGCCGCTGTGTCGACTCGCGACCCAATGCGGTGTGCTCCGCCGCATGCCGGCTGCGCTGGTGGACGACTCGGACGCGGATACCGAGGAGTTCATTGATGGCTAGTCCGCCGTTCGGATGGGAGTCGTTGCTCCGAACAGACGCACCAACTGGTTGCATGCTGAAGGCCGCTCTTTTCACCACCTATGATCGTGCCGATGCGACCCTGATGGCAAAACATCTGTTGCCGCGCCTGCTCAATATCACCCGCGAACCCGAGGGTGATGGTGCGGAAGGCGCCAATTTCAGGTTGCAACTCCATCGCGCCCTCGAATTGCTACGAGGCAGGCTTCTGATCGTATCTTCGACGACATCGCGTCCCACGAATGACCCAGACTCGTCAGATGGCAAGGAATATGACTGGATATGGAAGTCGATTCGTCAATTATCCGTGGGCTACGATGGCAAGGCCGTGCAACATGCGAAGCTCTGGCTCCTGCACTGGGGACAAGCCGACGAAAATGATGTGGAGCGCCTAGAAATCGTTATCTCTTCGGCGAACCTGACAATGGGCTCTTTCAAAGGGCAGTTGCAAGGTGTATGGCGAACGTGTGTCGACCTGCAGCCAACGCAGACAAAAGCAGCCCTGGCCACATGGGGAGTTTTACCTGCATTTCTCGATGCGCTGGCAAAGTCAACCGGCAAGCAGGACGAATTCACCTTGTTCACGGCCTTGCTGGAAAAGGCGGTATGCCCGGACGGGCTAAGCTTTGTAGCCAGTGTCCCGGGCAACCATTCCATGCAGACTTTGCGTCGCACACCATGGGGCGCAGCGGGACTTGGACAAATTGCGCCGCGCGGCCGCGGGAAAGTCGCGGTATCCATCCTCAGCCCCTTCATTGGTACGTGGGATACGCAAGCACTGGTGAAATGGTGCGAGCACTTCGACGGCACCCCCGGGCGACTCAGCCTGGCGTGGATCGAGAAGCATCATCCGTGGGCGAAATTCTGGCGCCTGCCCGCGGCCACCTGCAACGCATTACATGCCGGCGGCGCGACGTTACTCCAGTTCAAACACCATCCGGAACACTCATCTGCCAAGGGTGCGTTCCACCCGGAACACCGGGCTGCCGATGTGCGGTGGCCACACGCCAAGGTGTATTGCTTTACACGTGGGCAGTCGCGCCGGTTGCTGATTACGTCGGCAAACTTCAGCCCCTCTGCCTGGGGAATCGAAAACCGTCATGGGTCCCTGACCATCAAGAACTTCGAACTGGGGGTTTGCCTTTCACAAGCGTCCTGGCCGCTCGCCGCTCTGGCTCCGTTCGACGACAGTAGCTTGCCTGCGACGCATAGTGAACCCGCAAATGAGGCGACATCGTTCATTACGTGGCTTGATGCCCAATGGGATGGAAAAACCATCACAATCGTTTGCCGGTGCGCCCCTGGTCTCGCAATTGGCGGCCAAATTACCGCGGACAATCAGTCGATCCCGATTGTTCGATGGAAGCATCAGGATGGTGACCGGCGTCAAACGAGCATTCGCTGGACGACGGCTGATTGCCCGCCAGAGATTGTGTGCCTGACCTGCCAGGATCAGTCGGTCACGGCAAGCGTCTTCGATGCACGCCCTGCCAGCGACGTGCCCGGTGCCCTACCAAGCGATATCTTTGGCATAGCCTTGCAGGAAAGGGATGACGGTCTATTGTTTGAACAATACGGTGCCCCTCCTGTATCTGACGATCCACTGGAGGAAACAACTCAGGAGGAACCGGTGCATAAGGAATTGCCGCAGGACGGTGATCTTGAAAATGAGATGGGCAAGCGTATTGAAAGTTATGCAGTGCCTGCGTTTGTCCTGGCCCGTGAATTTTTTTGCATCGTGGACAATTGGTCGGAAAAACTGGCCAAGGTGGCATCCAGAGACAACGCCTCATTCGAACGAAAAATACTTTATCGACACGGACAGTGCCTGGTCGCCGCATTCGAGCGCAAGGCACACTCCGCCACCGGCATCACCCGCGACGCGGCAATTGGCGCCCGCCTTGCTGCGGAGGAGTTGAAGCAACGCCTGACGCATTTCCCGGAGCAGTAATGCAACCCCTCGGACTTTCAGCAAATCAATGGCAATTCCTGTTGTCTCCAGATCGCTATGTGGAAGCAGCCAAGAATGGAGGGAGTCGACCGCTGGCTCCTGAAAGTACGCGCCGACAATTCCTGACGGCATATGACATCCTCGCCCGGCTAAACGGAAGCCATGGACAGGATGCGCGACGCGGTGTCTTGCTGGCAGATGATGTCGGCTTGGGAAAAACAACCGTCGCCAGTTTGGTGGCATGGGTCATCGCATCAGCAGGAACCAAGCGCACGGTGCGCATCCTCGTGCCTAACGACGTGATGATGCGGCGCTGGAACGAAGAACTGGAATCGCTTGTCGCTCTCTTGGGCGAATGCGCGCCCTCGCTCTCTGCGAACGGCAAGCAAATCAAAAAAACGGGGGCAAGGCTTGTCGCCAGTTCGATTCAAGTCCTTAAGCACTCTCATGCCCAACTTGACGGATCATTGAGATGTGACTTGCTTATCGTCGATGAAGCGCATCGGGCAAAAGGACAGGGCTCATCGTTCAGTGCTGCACTGAAAAACAAGGCAAGACTGGCAAAGCGCATCCTGATTTTGACCGCAACACCCTTCAGCATCCGGCTTACCGAGTTGAATTCGATGCTCGATCTCATCGGGGCGCACGGTGTGCGCGGACCGGTCACAGCCTATAGCAGCGCTTTGGATCGACTGTACTCCCCGAATCCAACGCAAAGTCCCGAATCCGCTGGCGCAAGCCTGGCAAAAAAAGCCGCAGCAGCGGTCAATGCCCTTGGACCGTTTGTCATCCGCCACGGGATCAATGACCTTCCGAACGAGCAGGCCGCGTTTGGACAAATTTGCGACTGGCCCATTGATGTGCCCGCAGCCAGCGCCTCCGAACTGGAATTGATGTTGAGGATGGACCGCATGCTGCGACTCAAGCATGACGCAGACCAGACCCCTGCCATGCACACCAACGATGCCCGCTTTCACGTCGGCTGGCGCCACTTCGATGACGTGCGCGCCCGCGTTGTCGAGGACCTGCCAGAATTGCCTCAAACGACACGGGCATTCATTACACAACAACTCAAGGCGATCACCCAACTTCGTAAAGCAACAGGGACGCATGCAAAAATTGCCGCGGTTACGGCAACGGTAAAAGCAACCGTTGAATCCGGCGAAAAGGTCGTCCTCTTTTGCCACCATCATGCGACAGCACAGGAACTGATCCTTCACCTGGGCAAAAGCATTCCAGCTCTTACGCCACCGCGCACAGTGGCGGTGACAGTATGGCGCGCAGCATGGGAGTCCTTGCTCCTGCTGTCGGACGAAATTGGCAGCGGCGCATCACTTCGAAGCAATTTCATCGACTGGCTATGTTCGGATTTGATACGGACCCAAGTATGGGAATGGCTAGGTTCGGCACCCCGATCAATAGTTTCGCTAAAAAACGCCATCGCAACCTCGACGTGCCGACATCCGAAAAATACCGAGACGGTCGCTGCGGCAGCACAGAACCTGTTCGACGTTCTATTGCGCTCCAAATCCAGCAAAGCGGTGCTGCGGGCGGCAAGCCCGGACAATCGTGACCAACTACCCGGCGGCGACGGCACGTCAAGAGTACTGGGTTTCTGTGAGCCAACCGACAGTAAAACAGAACAGCATTTATTTAACCATCACACGCAGCCAGACACGGCCATCGCTATTTTCAACAGCCCTTTCGGGCCAGATGTCCTGGTCGTTACGGACAAACTCTCGGAGGGCATCGACCTGCATCGCTGCTGTCGGCATCTCGTGCACTACGAACTCGATGCAAGCCCGATGCGTACCATGCAACGCAATGGGCGTATTCGCAGGGTCAACAGTTGGGCAGCGGTCACCGGCGAACCCATCCGCTACGCCTATCCTGCGTTCGGCGGCACACGCGATCACCGACTCGTGCAAATCATGAAAAACCGGATTGACTCCTTTTCGCTGCTCCTCGGGGGGGCGCACGACTTTGACGTCGAACAGCAGAATGACGACGATGAGAGATGGAGAAATACGGTGATGGAACATGCCCGCAAGAAGCTCATGCAATCCGCAGGCGGGCTTCGTGCAAGCGTTCACGTACCGGCGAAGGAAGCCAGGCAAAAACCAGAGCTTTAGCCGGCGCCCTCCCCGCTCGCCGGAGGATGCCAGGACACATCACTAGCTACACGAGACTGCCGATGTCGGCGTGCCAAACCACCAATAACACTATTCATTTTTCAGGGAGAAAAAATCGTGTTCGGAGACTTTTTTTTACTAGAGGCAAATGGCCGGGAACCAGCGATGGCGACACGGGTACATCTGGAAGAAAAATCGGAGCGAAACGAAGCCTGGTTACGTGACACTATATTTGCGCACCCCACCCTGCTGCCAATCAAAGACCTGGATCCGGCTTTCGGACCTCTGATCCCGTTATGCGTGGAACTCCAGGTCAAGGGTACCGGACGCGTCGACGCCGTCTTCATCAATCGGCTTGGCCGACTCACGCTGGTGGAATGCAAGTTGTGGCGTAACCCCGAAGCACGGCGCAAGGTTGTTGCCCAAGTACTCGACTACGCCAGCGCAATCCGTCGCTGGTCCTATTCAGACCTGCAACGACAGGTAACGATGGCATTGCGGGGGCAATGTGAAATTCCAAATGGCAATCTTCCCTATGAACTGGTCAAGGCCCATGTCCCTGACCTCAACGAACAGCAGTTCGTCGACGATACGGTACGCGCCATGCGCAACGGAAGATTTTCGTTGCTGATCGCAGGTGACGGTATCCGGGAGGGCGTCGCCGACATCACGGAGCTCATCGACCGGAACGCCGCTTCAGGATTTTCTTTCGGACTGGTCGAAGTCGCACTGTATCAGTTCGCAGACGGCGCCCTGGTAATCCAACCGCGGATCATTGCAAAGACGCAAATCATCGAGCGGACGGTGATCACCGTGCGTACTGCAGGTGAAGCCACCACGCTCGAAATAACCGATGACAATGACGACGGGATCGCGACATCCATCGCCGACACAGGCAACATCGATAGTGAATTCGTCGACAACCCGAAAAAGGAGGAGTTCAGGGCCTGGTGGGCCCCCGTTCTTGCAACGGATTTTGATGACCCTGACCAATCCCCTGGCAAACTTTATTGGCCCAATCACATTCGCTTGCCATTACCCTGGCCACAAACCTGGATTGCAGCTTTTCGTTCCGGCGGGAACTCGGGCTTAGTGGGGATTTATACGGCAGGCCGAGATACTCAGGCTCAAGACATGATGACTCTGCTGGCGGAAAACCGGGGGGGCATTCTGGACCAGCTCGGAGCAGGTGCCGAATACCGACAATTTTCTGGCTCGAATAGCTATACGTTCAGCATAGTTCGCAATGCCAGTGAATTTCCGAGCGAAGGGGCAAAGCAACAGTGGTTGTCGGCCACCTTGAATAATTTTATTAATACGCTGAGGCCGCGAATCAAGGCGCTCTGGAAGGCGCGACAGTCGGGGGATGAATGAAGACGGCTCTGCTGCACTTCAAAACTAGGGTGTCCCGAATTCTGTGCCAACAGAGGTTGAATTAATGGGGTTGGCTCACGTTTTTTGCGCCACCCCAATTGACCGTGATTACCCATACCCACTATATTTCGCAGGAACCGTCAGAGTGGCTCTCTAAAGACATGGGGCGGCGGCGACCAAGTTGCCGTTCTCGTCCGATTGCTGGAGACAATGACGTCATAAGGCGGCCGGATAGCGACCGGCGAGCGCCTTATCGTGCCCTTCCCAATCTGTGCGCCTTGAAAGTACCAGGTCCTGCGCCACCGTTTCTATGACCTCACGCAACTCCAGAGTCGCCAGCCAGCGTGCCGGGATCGCCGTCACGCCATGCAATGCAATGCGCCCAACAGATTGCCAGTGATCGCCCAGTGATGTTGACGGCTAGGATGACGCCCTCCTCCAGGCTTTCGGCCACGAGCGCGCAATAGACCGAAATCGCCAGCGCCTCTTCCGCGATCCAGCCCTCGCCGAGCGCCGGTATCGCGGACTGCGGCAACTCGCCTGCTTCGGCGCGATCCACCGCACTGTCGAGCGCGGCCAATGTTTCCGCATGGTCCGGCATCGCCAACAAAATGGTTCTTGCACTGGCAATCGCATCCGGTAGTCCTTTGCCGGCCATCAGTTCGGCAACAATGGCTGCAAATACGCCTGCCGACAGGTAACCCGTGGGATGCCCGTGCGTCAATCGCGCCGCGGACGCTCCCAGCTCGAACGCCTGCGCCGGATCTCCTGCATGAAAAATACCGGCAGGTGCCACCCGCATGATGCCGCCGCAGCCCTTGCTGTGATTGTTCTCACCACCCCGTCGCCGCAAGCCGGCAAGGCAGGTGCTGCCCGGCGCACGCCGGCTGAAAAGGGCTTGCTGCTCGAAGAGCCAACCGCGACGATCCACCGACCGGTCACTCGTCACGTCCTGTGTGCAGAGCCAGCGCAGATAAGCTTCACGAATGCTTTCCTGCATGCCGACTTCGCCACCGGCTGCCTGGGTGCTCACGGCACGCAGGCAGCCTTCCGCAGTGAACAGGGTCATCTGGGTGTCGTCCGTGATCATGCCGAGGCCGCCGTACGCCGGGGCATAGCTGCGGATGCCGCCGGCACCGAAGCGCCGAAGTATGGCGTCACGGTCGATGAATTCCACGGCAGCACCGAGTGCATCGCCTGCGGCACCGGCTAGCAGGCATCCCGAGGCACGCCAGGATAGTTGAATTATCGTGTGCATATCTCGCCCCTTAGTTTCACATTAAAACTAAGGTATCAGCAATAGATGCAAAGTGCAACGAAGTAAGTGCTTGCCGGGTTTCGATAGCCTGCTCAGAAAGTGAATCCCGCCCTCGCCTGGTACAGCTGCGCCGGACGCTGCGGGCCGCGCAAAAATTCGCCTGCCAGCGGTATCAGTGCCGGGTCGTCCTTGATGCGACGCCGGAAGACACTTTTGTCGAGTTCCCTACCAAGAATTGCTTCGCAGGCCTGCTGCAGGTCGGTCAGCGTGAATTGTGACGCCAATAAATGGAGTGGCAGCGCCGACCGTGCGACCTTGTCCTGTAATCGGATCACGGCAGTGCGTAGCAGCAGTGCGTGGTCAAAGGCGCAGCGGTGTCCCGGTTTGTGAGCGTCGCACCAGGCGATCGCCTCGGTCTTGTCGCCGGTGACAGCACCAATCCGGTCGCGCGGCAGCAGCGCGTAATACAGCGCACTGACCGACCAGCCGCGTGGATCGCGATCGGGGCCACTGAAGGTCGCGACCTGCTCGAGGTGCGGAACTGCGACCCCGGTCTTGGACCGGAGCACCCGCGTGGCGGTGTCCTCCAGGCTGCGATCGATATCGGGTTTCAGGATACCGCCGGGCAGCGCCCATTGTCCGGCGGCCGGAGCGTCCTTGCGCTGGACCAGCAGTACCTTCAGTTGGCGCTCCTCGACCGTGAACAGGGCGATGTCGGTCAGCACGAGTGGAAATAGTTCTTTGATTGTCATGCACATACCTTATTTTCTTAATGCACCTATGTACGCTACACTCAGCACATAGTAGCAAATCACACATAAGGGTGACAACAATGCAATACGACATTATCGGTGACATACACGGCGACGCCCGCAAGCTGGTGGCCTTGCTTGCAAAGATGGGATACCGCGACACCAGCGGTGCATGGCGGCATCCGGAGCGACAGGCGATCTTCGTCGGGGATTTCATCGACCGTGGTCCGGACAATGTCGCGGCCTGCCAGATTGTTCGCCGGATGACCGATGCGGGAACCGCGCTGGCTGTCATGGGCAACCATGAATTCAATGCGATCGCGTGGTTCACCGAAGATGTCAGCGCCGCCGGACAACACCTGCGCCGGCACACCGACCAGAACCGGGCGCAACACAAGGACTTCCTTGCCGAGGTCGAGCACACGCCGTTGCACCGTGAGCTCATCGACTGGTTCCTGACCTTGCCATTGTGGCTGGACCTTGCGCAGATCCGTATCATTCACGCCTGCTGGCATCCCGGCTACATCGACGAAATCCGATCACACCTGCAACCGGACTGCCGGCTCGACCTAAACTTGATGGCTGCCGCGAGCGATCCTGACGCGATGGCATTTCGTACGGTGGAGGGTTTGCTCAAGGGACTGGAAACGCCATTGCCTAACGGGGCTACGTTCCACGACAAAAGCGGGCATGCGAGGAATAAGGTGCGGTTACGCTGGTGGGATCAGAATGCCGATACCTTTCCGACAGCGGCGCTACTGGATGCGCCGACCTGCGCGACGTTGCCGGCGCTGGACATTCCTGCGAAATTCCGGATTGGCTATACCGATGACAAGCCGGTCTTCTTCGGGCATTACAGCATGTCGGGATCACCTCGGGTGCTGGCACCGCACGTGGCCTGCGTGGACTATTTTGACAAGCTGGACAACCCGCTGGTCGCGTATCAATGGGATGGCGAGCCGGAACTGGATGACGGGAAGTTTGTGCTTGTTTGACCGGCTTGCTGGCATCGGCAGGAGGAAGTTCAAACGATATCCGTCAGGTCTCAACGGAAGTTAGAGGCAGATGAGCCATCCCCGGAAGCGCCATCTTCAATTTGATGACAAGCCATGGGGGCTTTGAACAGGTTTTCAAAATATCTCGAATACGCGTACTGTCAACCTTCTATCAGCGATACAAACCGTGCAGTGCGCTGCCCACGAATAATTATCCAAAATTATTCGTGAGCAGATTTTGCATGCGTAGTAGGAAACCTCGTCCTTTCCCCTGAGCCGCAGCCATCAGGCTGAGGGCGAGAAGGATGTCAAAGAGCATCTGCCTGTCGAACAGAGGGCCAAGTGATCGTTTCCTCTACGATGCGCCAAGTCGACTCATCGAAGATTTCTTGCCACATATTTTTTTAAACCATGTGGCAAAAACCATCATTTACGTATCCGCCAACCACTTAAAAACCCCTTGCCACACAAAATAAAATAATATGTGGCAAGCGGAGGTGCGTATGAGCAAATTATTTAGCCGGCACGAAATTGGATTCCAGACGGAGTACCAAAGCGGGGCTCAGGCAGCCGATACGTCGGATGCCATACCCATCGGGACGCCAGGTTCGATCGAGGCCCGCACCCGTGGAAATGAAGTTTATTTCTACAGGCGTTTTTACGATGCGATGGGAAAGCCCAGGGAAGAATACGTTGGTGGTCCAGAAGGTTCTGACGAGGGCGATGTAGCGCGAAGACTGGCTCAGGAAAAAATAGACCGTGCAACCATGTTGGTGGGCTTTGTCAAAAAAATTCGCAAGCTTGGATTTCAGTGCGTTAAGGATAAGGCTGGCGCTACGTTGGCGGCCATTCACAACAGTGGTCTATTCGCTGGAGGCCTCACTTTGATTGGAAGTCATGCCTATGGGGTGCTTCTCAATTCACTTGGGATATGCGCTCGCAGTTCGTTAACAGAAGACATCGATGTCGCCCGTCTGCGGCCACTTCACCTCGCCGGCGGAAGCATTTCCATGCTGGAGACATTGAGATCATCAGGACTTCCCTTTATGGAGGTCTCAACAGGACTGGATCAGCGATCCAAAAATAAAACAATGAAACTGCCAGGCGCCGATCGTCTGCTGGTTGATATTTTGGTCAGTGGAAACAATGCTGGAAGAGCAGTGCATGTTCCGGAAATTCAGGTCTTTGCGCAGGAGATTCCATTACTCAATTATCTGGCGTCCAGCAATATGGCCGGCATTGTGCTTTCCAAAAACTATGTGATTCCAGTCTTTGTTCCGCAGCCATCCAGGTTCGCGTTACACAAGCTTTTTTCCTCGCAGTCCCGAACGAATCAGCTGAGTAAATCGGAAAAAGATTTGCGGCAGGCAGCCACAATTATTGCTGCGATCGAAGAGGTTTATCCAGGCGATATCGGGGAAGAAATGCTGCGGTTCCCTAAAAAAGGTTTCGAGAAGATGCTCATTGGTGCGAAGTTAATTACGCCGTTACTGTCAGATCACTCGCTAATGATCGCAGGAGAGTTTTCTGGCGCTATCGAGGCGTGCGAACACATGTTGCTCGCTTAGCGTGGCGATGAAGATACGAGTGTTCACAGGCCTTGGCTGGGTGGGTAGCAGCAGAGCATAACTGCGTCACCGCCACACCTACACGCCATGGATAAGCCATTACGCCTCACGCTAAAACTTATACCCGCAATTTGTGAACAACATTGTGCATAACCCTGCTGAACACCTCCGCAAGCCAGTTATGACAAGGCATCGCAGCATTGCCTTTTATTTAAGCAACATCCGCTGAAGCTCCCGACTTGCCATTGATCGTCGTAACTTTACCGACTTTGGTAATCAGCCTGGAACGTTGTTTCGATGCGCATTGCTCATCAACGAATCAGCGCGGACGGACAGTCTTCCATTAGCAACTTGCTACTATCGACTACCAACAGTCCTCTGCAGATACCTCTAATGCAATCCACCTGCCCGAGCTCGCCATCCCATTGCGCTGCCGTCAGTCACCTGACCCCGCTCCCGCGTGCGGCAAAGTCGCAGCACAACATCGGATCTGCGATGGTCGAATTCACCGTCATCGGTCCGATCATCACGCTACTCGGACTGGCGATGCTGCAATACGGTCTGCTCTACTTCACCAAAAATCAATACAACTACGCCAGCTTCATGGCTGCACGCGCCGGCAGCACTGGCCACGCCGATATCGGCACCATCGAAAATGCTTATGCGCGCGCGCTGGTTCCCCTCTACGGTGGCGGCACCGACCCGGCCAAGTTGGAGGCGTCCTACCAACGCGCGCTGGCTGACGTCAAGGCACAGTCCCGCATCGAATTGCTCAACCCCACATCAGAGAGTTATCGCGATTTCAACAGCCCGCAACTCCAGGCCCGCTACAACCTGCCCGACAGCAAGCACGTGATTCCGAACAGCGGTCAGGCCTTCCGGCCGGCCAGCGTCATCTCGCCGCTGTCGGGACAGAACATCCAGGATGCCAATTTGCTAAAACTGCGCATCACGACCGGCTACCGACCACAAGTGCCGCTCGTCGGAGCGATGTATGCAAACTACTTGAAATGGGCAGATGACGGGACCAGCACAGCGCGTACTGCGCTGCTCGACGCCGGGCGGATCCCCGTGGTCACGCATGTCACGGTGCAGATGCAGTCCGACGCCATCGAAGGCCCGACGGTGACCTTCCCCGGGATGGGCAATGGCGGCAACCCGACAGACCCGGGTATGCCACCGGGCCCCACCAGCCCGCCGTCCGCCTGTGCGACCGCTTTGTGTACACAACCGCCGTCCGATCCGACACCGACGCCAACGGATCCGGGCGGCCTGTGTCCGAACGGCTATTGCGAAGTGTGCCCCAAGACGGTACCCGTCACGACCACTCTGCCCGGCGACATCAACTTTGCGTTCGGCCGGTCGACATTAACTGCCGCGGGCATGCAGCAACTCGATGCCTTGATCATCAGTGCTCGGGCCGGCAACTATTCCGCCGTCGCCATCACCGGCTATACCGACCAGATCGGCAGCGCCGCCGAGAATCTGGCGCTGTCGCAAGCACGGGCGCGAACGGCCAGGCAATACATGATCGCGCACGGCCTTACCGACCGGGCGATCACTGCGACCGGTGCCGGTGCGACCAATTTGAAAGTGGAACTGGCGCAGTGCAGCGGCAAGACCGGTGCCGCACTACAAGCCTGCCTTGCCGACAATCGCCGCGTTGAAGTCACGCTGATTCCGTGATCGACAACCATGACCACCGTCCCTGACCCTAACCGACACCCGACCATGCCGATCCCTTCTTCCGTTCGCCGTTGCGCCCTGCTCTTAGCTCTCCTGCTCGTGTCTACCCCGCCGCTGCACGCCCAGCAATCCACGGCCGCGCCCGGCACCGGCGCCCCGGGCGTCATCGAGTGCACAAAAAAACAGACTGGTGATCCGAGTATTAACTGCGCTGGCGCAGGCAATCCGATCAACCTGATCACGGGCAACAAGTACCAGCGGGAAGTGGACATGGCCGCCCTGCCCGGGGTGCTCGGTCTGGAAATCGTCCGGCATTACAACAGCGCTTACAGTATTCCGGGTGCCCCCAACGGTCTGGTCGGACGTGGCTGGAAACTGTCTTACGAAACAGCGCTATTCGCCATCGGCAACAGTATTCAGATTGTGCTGGCCGACGGCACGCGCCTGATGTTTGGTCGCGACCCGCTCAACCGTGCGCTGTGCCAGCCCGCCGATCCGGCCAACGGCACCGTGACGATCCGCCGGACACCGCGCGATGGCGACGAATACCTCTGGCACCGCACCGACGGCACGGCCTATATGTTCGACAATAGTGGCAATCTGATTCAGATCGTCGCGCCAGGCGGGGAGTTCGTCAGCCTGCTCTATGACGGCGACGGCCAGCTCATGCAGGTGACCGATCCGCAGAACCGGCAACTGCGCCTGCATCGGCCGGACCGGAAGAGCCGCAGTAAGACGCAATTTTCCGGCGTGGAGAATATTGACAGCCCGGTCGGCCGCTTCCGTTACCGCTACGGCAGCACCCTGCCGGCGGGCGCGACGATCGCCCCGATCATGCTGGTGGCTAATCTGGTGGGTGTCGATTTTCCGGGTGGGGACGACAAGGTCCGCGATAAAGCGGCCAAACCGGACACTTCGCGAAATCCATCCACTGCACCAGATGGCCCCATCGCACGCCAGTACCATTACGAAGACCCGCAGCATCCGACCCGCCTGACCGGCATCAGCGTCGTCGGCAAAACTAACGGTCAAGTCGTCACCCAGCGCCTGTCCACCTTCGGCTATCAGGCAGACGGCCGCGCCATCCTGACCACGCATGCCAACGACGTCGACCGCGTCACGCTCGCCTACCCGGCCGCCGGCACCACCGTCCTGACCAACAGCCTCGGCCAGACCACCGTCTACCAGCACGCCAGCATCGCCGGAGAAAACCGCATCCTCGAATCCCGCGGCCCCGGCTGCCGCTTGTGCAGTCCCACCAATGTCCGCTTCGGCTATGACGCGCTGGCGCGCGAAATCACCGCGACCCAGCTTGATGACCAGGGCATGCCGGTACGCACGACGCAGACACAGCGCGATTATTACGGCCGGCCGCTGGCGATCAGCGAACGCACTTATCGGAATGGCGCAGCAGGACCGGCGCGGGCACTGGTACGTTACGAGTACGCGCCGGGCGCGCTGCCGGCACCGGTACGAGTAGCCCGTCCGAGCGTGGTGCCGGGTCGAGAAGTGATCACGGACATCACCTATAACGACGTCGGCCAGCCGCTTTCGGTAACCGAAACCGGATGGGCTCCGGCCGGCGACGGTAGTGCTCCGCAGGCAATCATCCGCAAGACCGCTTACCGCTACGACCGTATCAACCGCCGTAGCCTGCTGGTGCAGCTCGATGGCCCGCTGGCCAACGGCCCCGCTGGCACGCCTGCGGATTCCGATATCACCCTGCTTCACTACGACGGTCGCGGCAGCTTCCTGACCGACACCATCGCCCCCGGCAACCACACCACCCGCGTAACGCGTGACGAGGCAACCGGCCGCCCCACCGTCATCGAATCCGGTGATGGCAGCAATCCGGCGCAACGCACCGTCATCACCAGCAACCTGCAAGGTCAGCCTGTCCGCATCGTGCGGGAGCGCGCAGACAGCCCGGCACCACAGGCGGACCAAGGCAGTTGGCGCACCTGGTTCGCACGCAACAAGGACGAGGATAGCGCCCAGCCATACCGACTGATCACCCACATTACCTATGACGCACAGGGACACCCGCAACGCCTGACCCGTCCCGACGGCAGCTGGCTGGCTGTCCGCGCCGACCAGGCCGGCCGGCCAGTTGGCCTGACCGACCAGGATGGCCATCGCATCGACCGGACACTCGACAGCGAAAGCCGGTTGCTGACGACGCTACTGCACAGCAGCGCGATCGATGCGCCGCTCAATGCCAGCACCACCTACCAGTACGATGCACGCAATCGCCTGACCCAACAGACCGATCCGGCCGGTGCCGTCACGCAGTACGCCTACGCAACGACGACCGGCCAGCTGGCGAGCAGTACCGATGCTCTCCAACGCACGACAGCATTCGCCTACGACCCGATCGGCCGGATGACGGCGGTGACGCAGAACGCCGGCACCGACCTTGCCGCGATCACGCGCGCGACCTACCTGCAAGACACGTCCGCGCTCAGTAGCCTCATCGCCGCCAATGGCGCGACGACCAGCAACCTGACCGACGACTTCGGTCGCACGCTGGTCATCGACAGTCCCGACAGTGGCCGGCAAGTTGCGCAGTACGACGCCGTCGACCGCCTGATTGCCCGCGTTGACGCCAACGGCAACCGCACTGACCTCACGTGGGACGTGGCCGGCCAGATGATTACTCGGCGTGTCAGCGGTCATGACAGCAGTGGCCAGCCGACCGAGCAGCGCATCACTTACCGCTACCAGGGCAACCGCCTGATTGCCGTGACCGATCCGCAGCAAACCACCACATTGCATTACGACGCCAACGGCCATGTCGCCGAAAGAACCGACTACCTCACCCGCGCCATCGAACGCGACAAGCCGGCGCTGACCTTCACAACCCGCTATCGCTACGACGCACTGAACCGGCTGCAGGCAAGCACGCTCGCTTCGGGAGAAACTGTCCGCATCACCTACGGCCCGGCCAGCCGACCGCAACGCATCGACCTGGTCAGCGCTGACGGCAAGCTCACCCGAGCACTGGCGACTGATATCGAATTGCACCCGTTCACCGGTCTGGCCGGCTTCACGCATAGCAATGGCGTGAGGACGCGCTACGAGCGCAGTCCCAGCACCGGGCGGCTGGTCGCGTTGAA
>AEPR01000047.1 GCA_000195205.2 Oxalobacteraceae bacterium IMCC9480
TTGCATTGCCGCTATCGGCGGCGAGCGGCGGCGTCGGGTTGGCCGGCTGCGGCGCCATGCCAGCTGGTTGCGGCGGGATTTCCGATACCGGCAGCGCTACTGATTTGGACGATTTTTTTTCAAGTAGCTCCGGTACGGTGTTATTGCTGCAGCCGGCGAGCGACACGGCGAGCAGGGCGAGCATTACGGCAGGACGTACGATGGCGGTGATGTTCATGGGCGTGCTTTCGGTTGAATTGTCTGTGCGACAGGGTAGCGGCTTCGTTTTTGCTTCTGCATAGGACAGCGCCTGAATCGCTTGTAGGAAGTCGCGAAGCGCGCGGGCCTCCGGCCATCATCGACCGAATCCGCTATGGCGCGAGGGCCATCGGCCGGTATAGTCGGCCGCATGCACCTTGCCCGACAGCCGGCAAGATCCCGACCACCGACCAGGAACCCGCCATGAACGCCTCTTCCGCCGCAGGCAAGCACCACGTCCTCAAACCGGTACTCGGCACGCTGCAGTTATGGGGTATCGCGGTCGGCCTCGTGATCTCCGGCGAGTACTTCGGCTGGAGCTACGGCTGGGCCACTGCCGGCACGCTCGGCTTTACGATTACCTCGGTGTTCATCGCTGCGATGTACGCGACTTTCATCTTCAGTTTCACCGAACTGACCACCTCGATCCCGCATGCCGGCGGGCCCTTCGCCTACAGCAAACGGGCCTTCGGGCCGACCGGCGGCTACCTCGCCGGTGCCGCCACGCTGATCGAATTCGTCTTCGCGCCACCGGCTATTGCGCTGGCCATCGGTGCCTACCTGAACGTGCAATTTGCGGGTCTCGATCCGAAGATGGCCGCGCTCGGTGCTTACCTGATTTTCATGACGCTCAACATCGTCGGCGTGCAGATTGCGGCCACCTTCGAGCTGGCCGTGACGCTGCTGGCGATCTTCGAACTGCTGGTCTTCATGGGCGTGGTCGCACCGGGATTTTCGCTGGCCAATTTCACCAAGGGCGGCTGGTCGGGCAGTGACAGTTTCAGCCTCGCGTCGGTGCCCGGCATGTTCGCCGCGATCCCGTTTGCGATCTGGTTTTTCCTGGCGATCGAAGGCGTGGCGATGGCCGCCGAAGAAGCCAAAGACCCGCGTCGCTCGATCCCGATTGCGTACATCACCGGCATCCTGACGCTGGTCGTGCTGGCCATCGGCGTGATGGTGTTTGCCGGCGGCGCGGGCGACTGGACCAAGCTGGCCAATATCAACGACCCGTTACCGCAAGCGATGAAAATGATCGTCGGCGACAACAGCGGCTGGCTGCACATGCTGGTCTGGCTGGGTCTGTTCGGGCTGGTCGCGTCGTTCCACGGCATCATCCTCGGCTACTCGCGGCAGATTTTTGCATTGGCGCGGGAAGCCTACCTGCCGTCGTATTTTGCCGGCGTACACCCGCGTTTCAAGACACCGCACCGTGCCATCCTGGCCGGCGGCGTCATCGGTATCGCGGCGATCTTCAGCGATGAACTGATCAAGATCGGCGGCCAGACCCTCACGGCCAACATCGTCACGATGGCGGTGTTCGGTGCGATCCTGATGTACATCCTGAGCATGCTCAGCCTGTTCCGTTTGCGTCGCCTCGAACCCGATATGGTGCGGCCGTTTCGCGCCCCGTTCTACCCTTACTTTCCGGCCTTTGCGCTGTTCGGCGCGCTGGTTTGCATGGCGACGATGATCTTTTACAACCCGCTGATTTTCGGCATCTTCGTGCTGTTCCTGCTGCTCGGCTACGGCTATTTCCGGCTGACCGGCCGGCAGCGCGACGAGGCGATCGCACTGGCCGGAGAACACTGATGGCACACACTCATCGTTACACGCACAGCGCCGGCAGCGTCACGGCCAGCTTTCGCGACCTTAAGGACTTGATGGCCAAGGCCACACCGGCGCGCTCCGGCGATGTGCTGGCCGGCGTTGCCGCGCACAACGACCAGGAGCGCGTGCTGGCGCAGATGGCGCTGGCCGACTTGCCGCTATCGACCTTCCTCAATGAAGCACTGGTGCCGTACGAAGACGACGCCGTCACGCGCCTGATCATCGACAGCCATGATGCGGCGGCGTTCGCGCCGGTCAGCCACCTGACGGTGGGCGACTTTCGCAACTGGCTGCTGGGCGATGCCGCCGACACGGCCACGCTGGCCGCGCTGGCCCCCGGCATCACGCCTGAAATGGCAGCGGCGGTGTCGAAGCTGATGCGTAACCAGGACCTGATTCTGGTCGCGCAAAAGTGCCGCGTCGTGACGGCTTTCCGCAATACGCTCGGCTTGCCCGGCCGGCTCTCCACACGCCTGCAACCGAACCATCCGACCGACGACGCCAGCGGCATCGCGGCCAGCCTGCTCGATGGCCTGCTGTACGGCAGCGGCGACGCGGTCATCGGCATCAATCCGGCATCCGACAACGTGCCGCAAGTGATCCGGCTGGTGACGATGATGGATGAGATCATCCGGCAGTACGCGATCCCGACCCAGTCCTGCGTGCTCACGCATGTGACCAACACGCTCGCCGCGATCGAGCGCGGCGCGCCGGTCGACCTGGTGTTCCAGTCGATTGCCGGGACCGAGGCGGCCAACCACAGCTTCGGTGTCACGCTCGAATTACTGGCCGAAGCACGCAGCGCGGCGCTGTCGCTGCAACGCGGCAGCGTCGGCGACAACGTCATGTATTTCGAGACCGGGCAGGGCAGTGCGCTATCGGCCGGCGCGCATCACGGCATCGACCAGCAAACCTGCGAAGCGCGTGCCTATGGCGTGGCGCGGCACTTCAAGCCGCTGCTGGTCAATAGCGTGGTCGGCTTCATCGGACCCGAATACCTGTACGACGGCAAGCAGATCATCCGCGCCGGACTGGAAGACCACTTCTGCGCCAAGCTGCTCGGGCTGCCGATGGGCTGCGATGTCTGCTACACCAATCACGCCGAAGCCGACCAGAACGACATGGATGTGCTGCTGACCTTGCTCGGTGTCGCCGGTTGCAATTTCGTGATGGGGATACCGGGTTCCGACGACATCATGCTCAACTACCAGAGCACGTCTTTCCACGATGCGCTGTACCTGCGCCGCACGCAGGGCTTGCTGCCGGCCCCCGAATTTGCTGTCTGGCTCGAGCACATGCAGATCACCCGCGACGGCCGGCTGGCAGCGGCCTTGCCGGCGGCATTCGGTCAGGCGCTGGCGAGGCTGACGCAATGAGCGATCACACCGGTCTCGTGGTTGGCAATCCGTGGGAAGCGCTGCGCCAGTTCACCGATGCCCGCATCGCGCTGGGCCGGGTGGGTGCGAGCCTGCCGACCAACGCCCATCTGACTTTTCAGCTCGCGCATGCGCAGGCACGCGACGCGGTGCATCTGGCGCTTGATGCGTCGCGGCTGGCGCAGGACATCGGCCGGCCCTGCCTGCTATTGCACAGCGCGGCGGCTGACCGGATCACGTATTTGCAGCGGCCGGACCTGGGTCGCCAGCTCGATGCTGCCTCGCGCGCCTTGCTGGAGCCGGGCCGGTATGACCTCGCGTTCGTGATTGCCGACGGCTTGTCCGCACACGCGATCATGCAGAATGCCGCGCCTTTCCTCGCGCTGATACTGGCGCAAGCCGCCGCCGAACACTGGTCGGTGGCGCCGCTGTGCATCGTCGAACAGGGTCGCGTGGCCATCGGCGACGAGATCGCCGAACGGCTGGGCGCGCAGATGGTGGTGGTGCTGATCGGCGAGCGGCCCGGGCTGAGTGCGCCGGACAGCATGGGTCTGTACCTGACCTGGCAAGCGCGTACGGGCTTGACCGATGCCAGCCGCAACTGCATTTCGAATGTCCGGCCCGCCGGTTTGCGTCATGGCGAGGCGGCGGACAAGCTGCACTATCTGCTGGCGCAAGCCTTCCGGCGACGGCTGTCGGGCGTGGCCTTGAAAGACGAGACCGGTGGTGCCGCGCTGCCGGGAACGCGGCCGACGAATTTCCTGATCGGCTAGTAGTCCATTCGGTGCAATGCCCTTCGGTTAT
>AEPR01000046.1 GCA_000195205.2 Oxalobacteraceae bacterium IMCC9480
CGTGCCCACGCGAATGCATCGGAAAACGGTCGGAATTGACGATGATTTTTTGTGCGCTATGGGCTTTTATGCTGCGCTCTAGCTGGCGTACCGTCCAGTTTTGCTCTCTGGATTCCCTGCAATAATAGTCAATCGCCTGGGCGGAATCGACGCGCATAATCAAACGCAAATGGCTCCAGCTCAATTCTCTACACACTGTGTAGAGAATGTCTTGCTCGGGAAATGCCAGATAAAACTGACGGCAGTTATACAAATTGGCGTAGGAAAATCCGTTGCCAAAATCTGCCGTCAATGCTGCGGATAGGTCTTCGATCAGGCGTTTTCCATACTGCGCTTTATGCTGGCCTAATTGCTATTCCACCACAATCCGCTGACCAATCAGCCAGTAAGCTTCCACCATGGCGACATCCCCCCCCGTGCTTCATCGCCTCATCAATATCCGCCCGCGTCAGCTCCGGCGCAAATTGCAGGATGAAGTCGCGCGTGTAAGTGCGCAGGTAGGCACCGCGCCGCACGGCCAGTCGCGTTACGTTGGGCGCGAACAGGTGGCTGGCCGCAATCGCCTTGAGGCCATTGCGCTGGCTCGCTTCAATCGCCATCGACGCGACGATGCCAACGCCCATCCCGAGCGCGACATACTGCTGGATCACGTCCGAATCCATCGCGGTCAGGACGATGTCGGTGGCGATGCCGGCTTGCCGGAAGGCGTCGTCGATGTGGCCGCGACCGGTGAATCCGACATCGTACGTAATCAGCGGGTACCCGCCCAACTCCTGCAACGACACGCTAGCTAACGCTAGCAGCGGATGGCCATCCGGCACCACGATCGCGTGGTTCCACGCATAGCACGGGAACGACACCAGTTCGT
This sequence comes from Oxalobacteraceae bacterium IMCC9480, assembly GCA_000195205.2. Taxonomy (GTDB): domain Bacteria; phylum Pseudomonadota; class Gammaproteobacteria; order Burkholderiales; family Burkholderiaceae_D; genus Actimicrobium. The sequence goes on from AEPR01000046.1 coordinate 869, forward strand.
CAAACTGGCTCAGGCCTTCGGTGGCGATGCCGACATCGGCCTTGCCCGACAGGACCCATTCGGCGATATGTTCGGGTGAGCTTTGCTGCAAGGCGATGCGCACTTCCGGGAAGGCCGCGCGGAATGCCTGCACCACGCGCGGCAGCACATAGCGCGCCTGCGTGTGGGTCGTCGCCACCGTCAGCGTGCCGCTCTTTTTGCCGGCATATTCTTCGCTGGCGTGGCGCAGATTGTCGGCTTCGATAAGCAGGCGCTCGACGATGTCGAGGATGCCTTTGCCGGGGTCGGTCAGGCCGGTCAGGCGCTTGCCGTTGCGCTCGAAAATTTCGACGCCGAGCTCGTCTTCCAGTTCGCGGATCTGCCGGCTCACTCCGGGCTGCGACGTGAACAGCACATTGGCCACTTCGGTCAGATTGAAGTTGCAACGGGTCGCTTCGCGGATCGAGCGCAGCTGCTGAAAGTTCATAGCGATTCGTCGACCGGTTCATTGACAAAGACGCGCAGGCGCTTCGGCCGCACCACCAGTGTCTCGCCCTCTTTCAGGTTGAGCTGGATGAAGCGCTCGTTCGGAATCACCGCCTCGATCATCTCGCCGTTGTCGTCGCGTTCGAGGTCGAGCTGGGCCAGCGGACCGATCGCATGGGCACGGCGCAATTGCACGATGATGCCTTCGGCACCGCTCGAATAACGATCAATCTCGATGTCATGCGGACGCACGAAGCCGACGCCGGACGCGTCCTGCGCCAGTGCGTGATCGGGCGCATCGAAGGTCACGCCGCCGGACTCCAGCACGCCTTCATGCACGCGTCCCTGGAACAGGTTGACGTTGCCAAGGAAGCCGTACACGAACGGCGAGGCCGGATGGTTGTAGACATCCTTCGGTGCGCCGATCTGCTGCACCACGCCCTTGTTCATGACGACGATCTGGTCGGCCACTTCGAGCGCCTCTTCCTGGTCATGCGTGACGAAAATGCTGGTCACCTGCAGCTCGTCATGCAGGCGGCGCAACCAGCGCCGCAACTCCTTGCGTACCTTCGCGTCGAGCGCGCCGAAGGGCTCGTCGAGCAGCAGCACGCGCGGTTCAACCGCCAGCGCCCGGGCCAATGCGATGCGCTGGCGCTGACCGCCGGAAAGCTGCGGCGGGAAGCGGTCGGCCAGCCAGTCGAGCTGCACCAGCTCAAGCAAACTCTTGACCTTGTCGCGGATCTGCGCTTCGGACGGACGGGTCGCGCGCGGCTTCACGCGCAAGCCGAAGGCGATGTTCTCGAACACGGTCATGTGCTTGAACAGCGCGTAATGCTGGAACACGAAACCGACCTGGCGCTCGCGCACATGGCGCGCCGAGGCGTCTTCGCCATCGAGCAGCACCTGGCCGCGATCGGCTTGTTCGAGGCCGGCGATGATGCGCAGCAG
>AEPR01000045.1 GCA_000195205.2 Oxalobacteraceae bacterium IMCC9480
TTTAGGACCTTGACCGCATAACACTACTGCTGGTGCTGCCGGACTGAACTTCAGTGACAAGCAAGCTGCAACCAGCTTGCCATCGACGCTAGGCAGACAGGACACCTTGCTACCGCCGAGTACGCCATGAATCTCATCTCGCGTGTAGCACTCGCCGATCGTGAACAGGATTGGCAAGGGTGCGATTAGGGTTGGATTCTGCGTGGCGAGCGAGATATCAACCCTAGCTAAGCTTTTGGTCTTCGCTCTTTGCATCTGCCATTGCCCCCGGTTCTAATTCCTCGGCCGAGCGGTTGAGGTGAATAAAGACTCCCCACGCAGCCAGCAGCACGCCGACTCCCACCAGCATGCTGGCGGCGTACAGGAGTTGCATGGGATCTTCCTGGGCCTTGAAGGTGGCGACCAGGCCTTCAATGGACAACGCCACCACGATGACCACCAGGAACCGTGACAAAAACCGGCGCACCCGGGTCGGCGCACTGATGTCGGCGTCGCGAATGACCTCTTCTTCAATGATTGTTTCGGCAATTTGCAGAGCGACGACGGCGACTGTCAATATTCCTAGCGCCCCGATCACTGCCTGCGCTGCAGACCGGTCCCAGGTACCCGTGACGGCCATCCATCCCATATTGGCGGCAATGGCAATGAGCATGAGCGCAGCGCAGGCAAACAGGAATGCCATCAAGCCGTGAACCAATCCGAACAGGCGCAAGAGTATTTTCATGCGGCCATGATGGCATAGATGCGCAAATCGTTAATCGAGAAGTGCCTGCAGAATCCCGGAGGAGGGAAAATAGCCCGCTACGGATTGCTCAGCTGAAGCTGCTGGAGGAGCATGGCGTCGGCACTGGCGCTATGGCACATCAGGAACCGGACTGCGGGTCGGTCTGCCTGGCCTCCACATGCAAGGCCAAGGCAGCGGGCCCCAGCCTTGCGCCCAGCACCTTGTCCATCGCGGCCACTACTGCGCTGACCGGCAGGGTATCGAGCGACACCGGCGACATGCCGGCCGTCCCCGGCGTGTAATGGCACAGTGTCACGGGCGCCAACAGTTTTGCGATCAAGGCCTCGCAGACCAGCTGCTTGTCGGCCCCGGTCAGGCGATTGAATTTTTCTTTCGCTGTTGATTTTTTTAGTGCTGCATTGTTTTCGCCTACCGACAATTGCTGCATCAGGAAGTCTTTGACGAGTCGATGCTCGCTGCCCTGCTTCTGCAAGCCGCTCGCCAATGCCGAGCGGGCGACCTGCAATTCGATGGCCGCGCACAAGCCTTCGCCCACCTCCTTGCCCACCTCGACGGCGGTGGCATCCCATAACCACAGCCGGGCAATCACCTCGTTGTGCGGAACCGATCCATCCGGATAAAGAGCTGACTGGCGATGTGCTCTGTAGCCTTGGATCTGTTGTCGTAACGCCGGCAGGGATTCATGAAGCTGATTGAACGGCAATGGCGTTTTCAGGTTTTTTTTGATCGGCGGCTGCGCCTTGAATGCATCGATCAATTCTGCGTGGGAAAAACGGCGTGACTTGACCTTACGGACGAACTCTTTGGTGAAGCCGTCATTCGACGCGAAGCTCAGGGTATTGCCAAACATTTTCCGGTAGTTGTCGACTTTTCCTATCGTGCCAACGTCCTGTTCTGACGGCGTGACATACATTACCGAAGGCATGCCGTGCCAGCGCGGACGATCCGGGTGGCTGGAAATCGTCGCGATCCCGACATCGGGATAAATGGCCGTCGCAGGCGTCAGCTGGATGTTTCTTCCTGAGAGCTGATTATTCAGGGTGTTGCGCTCGGTTTTTCCTGGCGTACCCGAATCGGGAAACTGCGGGCCGTCCGGATAGCGCGCCGTTTTGCGGGTCAGTGTTCGCACCAAAAACGCTTGCCGGTGCTCAGAAAAAGCCAAGGCCAGCGGTGCCGTATCGAAGCTGAATTTTTTCAGGAAGGCGATTTCACTGAACGCCTTGAGCAGGTCATCGGCGCTGCCGCAGACGGCCTGACGTCCGATCAATTCCGCCCGCGCATCCAGCAATTGTCTGACCGCGACCGCGTCCTCGGTAACCGGTCGCAGCTTGTCCTGCAGCCGGTTCAAGGTACCGGTCGACAATCTCCGGACGGGCACTGCCGCGTCAGCGCTTGTCGTTCCGGCGGGGGTCGATGGCGCGGTGTCAGGACGCACCTGACGCGGCGGTAACGTTGGCTTGAGTTTCATGATATCTCCGTGAGGATGAAACAGAACGACAGATCTCAATGAGTAACCGGAAGAGTCAACTAATTCATTCCTGCCGGACACGCCCCCGTGAAGGCATCAGGAAGATGCCGTCGCCGGATGCGTGTCAGGAATTGCCCCGATGGGCAATGTCATGCAGCACGGCAGCAAGAATTGACTGCCGCAATAAAAAGCATGCTCTCCGGGGCCGGCAAATTAAAAACTTTCCCAGTTTTCCTCCTGACCTTGCGGGAGCAAGGCTTTTTTTGCAGAAGATGCGGGACCAGACGAGCGCGTTACCAGTCGCGTCTGGCGTGGCGCGGGGGACGCTTTCGGCACGACAGCCAATTGCGCCGGTTTGACGCGACGGGCAGTTGCCACAGGGCGACGTCCGTTGTCCTCGTTGAGCTTGAACGCGGCCATAGACTGCACCAACTCCGTCGACTCCTCGTTCAGGCTGGTCGCGCCAGCGGCCATTTGCTCGACCAGCGCCGCATTTTGCTGGGTCGCCTGATCCATCGTGAGGATGGCTTGGCACACTTGTGCCACGCCCTGATTCTGTTCCATGCTGGCCGCGCTGATTTCCCCCATGATGTCGGTGACACGCCCGATACTCGAAACGATTTCTTCCATCGTCGTACCGGCTTTCGTGACAAGCATGGTGCCTTGCTCGACCTGCTCGACACTGTCGCTGATCAAGACCTTGATTTCCTTGGCGGCATCGGCACTGCGCCGGGCCAGGCTTCGCACCTCGGTCGCTACTACCGCGAATCCGCGACCTTGCTCGCCAGCGCGGGCGGCTTCAACCGCTGCATTGAGCGCCAGGATATTCGTCTGGAAAGCAATCCCGTCGATCACGCTGATGATGTCGGTAATACGGCGTGAGCTGGCATTGATACCCTTCATGGTTTCCACTACTTCCGAAACCACCTGACCCCCTTCCACGGCGACGTTGCTAGCGCTCTGGGCCAGCTGGTTGGCCTGACGGGCATTGTCGGCATTCTG
>AEPR01000044.1 GCA_000195205.2 Oxalobacteraceae bacterium IMCC9480
TTCACCTCGAACACGGCGGCGGCCAAGTAGCCGGCGTCCTCCAGCGACAGGTCCATTGACCCATGCGCGCTCACGCCGCGTGGTGATCGCCAGCAGATCGAGCACGGATTCGCCGTGACCGCCCCAGCAGCGCAATCCAGTCGGGGTCGCCCACGAGCTCCTCGGCCATCGGCCGCACGACCACCAGAAAGCGTGGCAGTT
>AEPR01000043.1 GCA_000195205.2 Oxalobacteraceae bacterium IMCC9480
TGGGCACGATGACCCTGTGCCCACCCTACAATGGCGATGGTGGTGCGCGCTGTTTTATCGAACCAACTCCGCCGCCAGCTGGTTATGCCGCTCCCGCACCAACCCCAGATCCACCGTCACGCATTGCCCGTCCCGCACCACCACGCGCCCATTGATGACGCTGTTCGACACATTCGTAGGTGTACAAAACACCAGCGCCGCGACCGGATCATGCAGCGCGCCGGCGTAGCCGATCTGGTCCATATCGAACATCACCACATCGGCTGACATGCCTGGCACGAGCGCGCCGATGTCGTCGCGGTTCAGCACTTTCGCGCCGCCCAGCGTGGCCATTTCCAGCGCTTGCCGGGCGGTCATCGCGGCCGGTCCGTAGCCGACCCGTTGCAATAGCATCGCCTGCCGGACTTCGCCCAGCATGTGCGCGCCATCATTCGAGGCGCTGCCATCGACGCCAAGGCCAACCGGCACGCCGTGATCGAGCATGGCCCGCACCGGCGCGATGCCCGACGCAAGTCGCATGTTCGAGCACGGGCAATGCGCGACGCCGGTGCCGGTGCGGGCGAATAGTGCGATGCCGGCCGGGTCGAGCTGGACGCAGTGCGCGTGCCAGACATCGTGCCCGACCCAGCCGCAATCCTCGGCGTATTCGGCCGGCGTCATGTTGAATTTTTCACGGCTGTAGGTGACGTCGCTGCTGTTCTCGGCCAGATGCGTGTGCATCGACACGCCGAAGCTGCGCGCCAGTCGGGCCGACTCGCGCATCAGGTCTTGCGAGACCGAAAACGGCGAGCACGGTGCCACCACGATGCGCTGCATCGCGTGGCGGCGGCTGTCGTGATAGGTCTCGATCAGCCGCTGCGTATCGCGCAGGATCGCGGCTTCGTCTTCGACCAGCCGGTCCGGCGGCAAGCCGCCTTGTGACTGGCCGACGCTCATCGCGCCGCGCGCCGCATGAAAGCGCATGCCGATTTCCTGTGCTGCATCGATGCTGTCATCCAGCCGGCAGCCGTTCGGAAAAATGTACAGATGGTCGCTGGTGGTGGTGCAGCCCGACAGCATCAGTTCGGCCATCGCGGTCTGGGTCGAGGCGTGGATCATCGCCGGCGTCAGTCCGGCCCAGATCGGATACAGATGACCGAGCCAGTCGAATAGTGCGACATCCTGCGCCGCCGGCACCGCGCGGGTCAGGCTCTGGAACATGTGGTGATGGGTGTTGACCAGGCCCGGCAGTACGACCTGGCCGGTCGCGTCGATGATGGTGTCGGCGTGTTCGGGCAACTTCGCAGTGAGGCCGACCTGCTCGATCACGTTGTCGCGGATGAAGACCGCACCGTCGGTGATTTCACGGCGCTGGTCATCCATCGTTACCAGCACGCGGGCATGGCGGATCAGCAGCGTGCTCATGCTTTCGGTGTGAAGTGACGCAGGAAATCGAGCACGATCTGCGCCGACAACTCGGCATCGTCAGCGGTCATCGTCTCGAGCGGATTGTGGCTGATGCCGCCGTTGCCGCAGCGCGTGAACAGCATCGCGATATCGGTTAGCGTGACCAGCGCCATCGCGTCATGACCGGCGCCGGACAGCAGCTCGAAAGCCGGCACGCCGGCGCGTTCGGTGGCGGCCGACAACTGCTGCATCAGCCATGGCGCACACGGGGCGGCCGCAGCGCGCATCGTCAGTTCGCGCTGCACATCAATCTGGCGACGCGCGCAAATTGCATCGACGGTGCGCAGGATATCGGCTACGGCAGCGTCGCGCACCGCGTCGTCGGCTGCGCGGATATCGAGCGACAGATGGCACATGCCGGGGATCACGTTGACCGAACCGTTCGGCACCTGCAGCTGGCCGACGGTGCCGACCAGCGAAGGCGCGATGCTGCAGCGCTGTTCGACCGCGAGGATGATTTCGGCCGCGGCGGCAGCAGCATCCTTGCGCATCGTCATCGGCGTGGTGCCGGCATGACTGGCCACGCCGGTCAGCGTCAGCAGATAGCGCGAGCTGCCGGCGATCGAGGTGACGATGCCGACCGGCAGGTTGCGTTGCAGGAGCACCGGTCCCTGTTCGATATGGACTTCAATGAAGCCGAGATAATCGGCCGGATGGCGGGCGATGGCGGCGATCTGCGTGAAGTCGTGGCCGGCATGCTCGAGCGCGTCGCGCATCGTGATGCCATCGGCATCGGTGCGTGCCAGCAGCGACATGTCGAAGTGGCCGGTGATCGCATTGCTGCCCAGGAAAGTGCTCTTGTAGCGCACGCCTTCTTCTTCGGCAAAGCCGATGACTTCGACATGGAAGGGCAGGGTTTCGCCGCGCTGGTGCAGGTGGGCGATGACGGCGATCGGCAACAGGATGCCTTCGCGGCCATCGTAGGTGCCGCCGTTGCGCACGGTGTCGTAATGTGAACCGGTCATCAGGGTTTTGGCTTGCGGGTTCGGGCTGCGGTACAGGCCAACCACATTGCCGACGGCGTCGATGCGCGCTTCCATGCCGGCGTCCTGCATCCATTGCAGTAGTTGCGCGGCGGTGCGGCGATGCGCGGGGGTCAGGTAGGCGCAGGTCAGGCCGCTGGCGTCATCCGACCAAGCGCCGAGGGTGCCGCTCCATTGCATGATCTGCTGGCCCAGCAGCGGCTGGCAATCGAACAGGGCGTTGAGGCGCAGTTCGGCGATGCGGTGGATCTGGCGCAGATTTTCGGCGATCTCGTCGGTACGCTGTTGCCGCAGCCGGCGCGTGAACGCCGCGATGATGGCCGCGCGCGACAAGCCCGATCCGTCCGGACCCTTGACCGCGATGATGAATGGAAAATCGAAGCGCGCCTGATAGTCGGCATTGCATTGCTGCAGCGTGGCGTATTCGTCGGGGCTGCACAGATGCAGTCCGGCGGCGGCCTGTTCGCCGGTCGATTCGGTGGTCAGAACCGCCTTGCCGGCGAGCTCCGGATGGGCGCGGATCAGGCCCAGTTGCTCGGCTTCGGTGGCGTCGCTGACGGTGGCTTGCAATGCCAGTTTCAGGGCAGTCAATGTGCGAAACGGACGTGCTGCTGCGGTGCGTTCCGGTATCCACGACGAGTGTTCGTAAATGCCGGCGAGCGTGCCGGCAAAGGTCGTGCTGTCGGTCTCGTTGAGCGTCGCTAAAGTAGGTGTCATGCGTCAGCCCTTGGTGGATGGTTGGTGTGCCAATGTTCGGCGATATCGATGCGGCGTGTGATCCACACCTTGTCATGCGCCTGCACGTAGTCGAGAAAGCGACTTAGTGCGGCGAGGCGGCCGGGCCGGCCGATGATCCGACAGTGCAGACCGACCGACAGCATTTTTGGCTTGTTCAGGCCGTCCGGATCGCCTTCTTCGTACAGCACGTCGAAGGCATCCTTGAGGTAATCGAAGAACTGCGCGCCGCTATTGAATCCCTGTGCCGCAGCGAAGCGCATGTCGTTGGTGTCGAGTGTGTACGGGACCACCAGGTGCGACTTGCGCTGCGGCGTGCCGTCGGCGGCGGTGATGTCGACCTGCTGCCAGAACGGCAGGTCGTCGGCATAGCTGTCGGCGTCGTAGCGCAAGCCGCCGTGCTCGACCAGCAGCTGGCGCGTGGCGGGCGAATCGCGGCCGGTGTACCAGCCCAGCGGCGCGGTGCCGGTCAGTGCGCGCATGAGGCGGATCGCTTCGGCCATGTGCGCGCGTTCGGTAGCGACATCGACCTGCTGGTAGCTAATCCAGCGCAAGCCGTGGCAGGCGATCTCGTGGCCGAGCTGACCGAAGGCGGCGACCGCTTCGGGATTGCGCTGCAACGCCATTGCGACGGCAAAGATAGTCAGCGGCAAGCGGCGTTGCTCGAACAGACGCAGCACCCGCCACAGGCCGGCGCGCGAACCGTATTCGTACATCGATTCCATGCTCATGTGGCGCATCGGAAAAGCTTGCGCGCCGATGATTTCGGACAGGAAGGTCTCGGAGGCCGGGTCGCCGTGCAGCACGCAATTCTCGCTGCCTTCTTCGTAATTGAGGACGAATTGCAGCGCGATGCGGGCCTGGCCCGGCCAGTGCGGATGCGGCGGATGGGCACCGTAGCCGATCAGGTCACGCGGGTAATTCGGGGTCGGGTCGGTCACGCGTTACCTCGCAATGGATGGGGAATGGATGCAATCTCGATGATGCCTATACGCCAGATACTATATCGGCTGGCCCGTGCACCTATATGCTCGGGATGATAAGCAGTTTCAGGTAATCGATATGGAGAACGAAATGGGCAAGCTCAGTACCCATGTGCTGGATATCACCAGCGGCAAACCGGCAGCCGGTGTCGCAATTCAATTGTACGCAATCGAATCAGCCGGCCGGCGTTTGCTACGCAGTGTCATCACCAACAGTGACGGACGCTGCGACGCACCGCTGCTGGCGGGCGATGAATTGCTGCCCGGATTGTATGAACTGGTGTTTGCTGCCGGTGCGTATTTCGAGGGGCAGGGTGTCGTGGTGCCGCTGCCGCGTTTTGTGGATTGCGTGACGCTGGCGTTCGGGATTGCCAGCACGGCCGAGAATTATCACGTGCCGCTGCTGGTATCGCCGTGGGCGTATTCGACCTATCGCGGCAGCTGATCCACTCCTACTAACGCAGGCCGAGGACGTCCTGCATGTCGAACAGGCCGGTGCTTTTGTCGGCCAGAAAGCGCGCCGCGCGCAGGCTGCCGTGGGCATAGGTGATGCGGCTCGATGACTTGTGCGAAATCTCGACGCGCTCGCCGATGCCGGCAAACAGCACCGTGTGATCGCCGACGATATCGCCGCCGCGTATGGTGGCAAAGCCGATCGACGATGGATCACGTTCGCCGGTCACGCCGTGGCGCGCAAAGACGCCGACTTCATCAAGATCGCGACCTAGCGTCTTGGCGATGACTTCACCCATCTGCAGCGCGGTGCCGGACGGTGCATCGACTTTCATGCGGTGATGGGCTTCGATGATTTCGATGTCATAACCTTCCGAAAAACTCTTTGCGGCCAGTTCCAGCAACTTCATCGTGACGTTTACGCCGACGCTCATGTTGGGCGCGAATACGATCGCAGTGCGCTCGGCAGCGGCGGCAATGGCGGCTTTGCCGGCGGCATCGAAGCCGGTGGTGCCGATGATCATCTTGATGCCGTGTTCGGCGCAATAGGCCAGGTGTTCCAGCGTGCCTTCCGGACGGGTGAAATCGATCAGGAAATCGGCATCGGCAAGGCCATCGGCGAGCGACGCACAGATGGCCACGCCACTGGTCTTGCCGAGGAAGGCCGTGACATCGTTGCCGATGGCCGGTGCGCCGGCGACATCGAGCGCGCCGGTCAGGCGGGTGTCGGCGGTGGCCAGAATGGTTTCGGCCAGCATGCGGCCCATGCGCCCGGAGGCGCCGGCGATGGCGATTTTTAATGCAGTCATATCGGTGATCCGGAAAAATTTATTGCGGCTGGCGGGCCGATGAGGGAGCGACCGGTACCGTGGGTGCCAGCGGTTTGACTTTTTGCGGCACGCCGCCGGCCAGCATCTCGAGGTAGTCCACTTCGGTCGGCAAGTTGCCGCCTTCGAAGCGGCTGACGCGGCCATCCTTGAAGTAGACCGTGACGCGGCTGGATAGTACTTCGTCGTTACGCTTGAGCATGCGGAACACATAGTCCCAGCGGTCGGCATGGAAAATATCGATGATCAGCGGTGTTCCCAGCGCGAAGCGGACCTGGTCCGGCGTCATGCCTTCCTTGAGCTGCTGCACCATTTCTTCGGAAATGAAATTGCCTTGCGGGATATCGATGCGGTACGGCGACAGGACGCCGAGGAAGCGGCGCGCGCTGGTCGGTGTGCTGCGCTGCATGCCGGCGTTGGCACGGGCGGCACTGGCGATTTCGGCGGCGCTGGCGCTGCTGGCCGCACTGGCGGGGCCGGCTGCCATGCTGGCAGGCGCTTCCATCAGTGGATTTTTGGAGGCACATCCGGCCAGCAACGCGATACTCACGAGAGCGGTGCCGAGTACGGCAGAGCGGCAGATGGCGCGGGGAGTGCGGGTAAAAGCAGGGGGCAGCATTTGCATGGAGGATCTCGATTGATTGAGCCGAAGCGCCAAAGCACTATATGATAAAGCAGTTACCCATTACCTAGCCAAGAACATGTCCAACAACCCGACGGACCTCCGCGCCAGCGGCCTCAAGGCCACGCTGCCGCGCCTGAAAATTCTCGATATCTTCCACAACAGCCAGGTGCGTCACCTCAGCGCCGAAGATGTCTACAAGATTCTGCTGACCGAAAACATGGATGTCGGCCTCGCCACCGTGTATCGCGTGCTGACCCAGTTCGAACAAGCGGGCCTGCTGAACCGCAATCACTTTGAAACCAACAAGGCGGTCTTCGAACTCAATGAAGGCAGCCACCATGATCATCTGGTGTGTCTGGATTGCGGAATGGTCGAAGAGTTTTACGACGAAGATATTGAGCTACGTCAGCAGAAGGTCGCGGTCGAGCGCGGCTTTACGATCGCGGAACATTCGCTGGCCTTGTATGGACATTGTACGAAGAAGGATTGTGTGCATCGGGCTGCGTAGGCGTGGGGGTTCTGGTGGTCGGTGTTCGTAGACCGTTCGCCCTGAGCTTGTCGAAGGTAGCTTGTCGAAGGCGCACCGTCCGTCGCGACCCAACCCTCTACGTATGACTCAGCGCATTCGACAACAGTTTCGCCGTGATGTCGACAATCGGGATCACCCGCTCATAGGCCATGCGCGTCGGTCCGATGACACCCAGCGTGCCGACGACCCGACCGTTAATTTCATACGGCGCGGTGACGATGCTCATTTGCTCCAGCGGTACCAGGCTCGATTCGCCGCCAATAAAAATCTGTACCCCGGTCGCACGGTTCGACAAATCGAGCAGTTGCAGCAGGCTGGTTTTTTGCTCGAACAGATCAAACAGTTTACGCAGCGAATTCATGTTCGATGACAGGTCGCTCACGCTCAACAAGTTGCGCTCGCCCGAGATCACGATTTCATCACTGTTGTCCGCCATCGCGTCGCTGCCGACCTCGACGGCCGCGTGCATCAGCGGCGTCATGTCGTCGCGCAATTGGCGCAGCTCGTTTTGCAGACGGTTGCGCACATCGCTAAAACTCAGTCCGCCGTAATGCAAGTTGATGAAGTTGGCCGCCTGCACCAGTTGTGCCGGGGTGTAGTCGACTTCGCTCAACAGCAGCCGGTTTTGCACGTCGCCGTTGGGCGCGACGATGACCAGCAGTACGCGCTTTTCGGATAGCCGTAAAAATTCGATTTGCTGGAATACCGATTCGCGGCGCGGTGTCAGCACGACGCCGGCGAATTGCGATAGCGACGACAGCACTTGCGCCGCATTGGCGATGACCTTCTGCGACGAGCCGCTCTGGATGCGCGATTGCATGCGCGACTCCAGCAGGCTTTCGTCGATCGCATCGACCGTCAGCAGCGTATCGACAAAAATCCGGTAACCACGCGGCGTCGGTACGCGGCCGGCCGAGGTGTGCGGGCTGGAGACAAAGCCCATTTCTTCGAGGTCGGCCATGATGTTGCGTATCGTCGCGGGTGACAGGTCGAGTCCGGAAATCTTGGCCAGCGCGCGCGAGCCAAGCGGCTGGCCATCGGCGATGTACCGTTCGACCAGGGTCTTGAGCAGGGTTTGGGCACGGGCGTCTAGTTGCATTGGGGTATTTTAGCGAGCGTTGGCAGGCGCGGCCAGCACTATCCGGTCAGCCAGCCAGTGTTCCAGTTCGAGCAGGCTGGTGCAACTGGCATCAGGACGGATATGCGCCGGCAGCACGCGATCAAAACGGTTCATCCAGACGGCGCGCAAGCCGGCTTTTTGCGCGCCATCGACATCGAGCAGCGGATCATCGCCGACGTACACGGCTTCGGCGGGATCGACATCGAGCGCCGTGCAGGCCGCCTGGAAAATTGCCGGATCGGGCTTCGCGCTGCCGAACTGGTGCGCCGCAATCGAGATACGGAAATGCCCGGCCATGCCGATCACACTGAGGTCGGCCGAACCATTCGAAATCGTTCCCAGCGCAAGCTGGCGGCCAAGGCGTGCCAGCGATGGGAGGACGTCATCATACGGAATCACCGCGTTGCGGGCGTCATTGAAAACCGCCATCGCGCCGTTGATGTGCACCGGGTCGGCACCACTGGTATGGAATGCCTCGGTCAGACCGGCATGGCGCAGGCCGGGCAGGTCGATGCGATAGCGCGGTTCAGCCTCCATCAGGGCCATCCGGCGCGCGCGCAGCGTGTCGATGGTGTGGTCTTGCGTGACGGCGGGCGCATGCTCGCGCAACCAGTCGAACAGCAGGGTTTCGGCGCGGATGATGGTGGGCACGATGGGCCACAAGGTATCGTCGAGGTCGAACAGGACTGCCTTGATCGGTGCTGGGTGCATGGCGGGATTTTCTTCAGGATGGGTAGGGTAGGTTGGTCCACTCCCGGCTTCCTTCAAGTGGTCTGCAAATTATGGTCTAATCCGGAGCATGTCGCTCCCCATTCCTTCCGGCTTGCCGGTTCCCCCGCTGAAAACCATCGCCATCGTCGGCAAACCGACGGCGTCAGGCATCGCCCAATCGCTCGGCGAGATCGCTGACTTCCTGGTTGCCACCGGCCACGTGGTGGTGCTAGAACACGAGACCGCGCTGTCAACCGGCATGACCGGCTATCCGCAAATGACGCCGGAACAGATTGGCGCCAGTGTCGATGCCGCCATCGTTGTCGGCGGCGACGGCACGATGCTCGGGATCGCCCGCCAGCTCGCACCGTTCGATATTCCGCTGATCGGGATCAACCAGGGCCGGCTTGGTTTCATGACCGATATTCCGCTGGACCGGATGATGCCGCTGCTGACCGCCATGCTCGACGGCAAAATCGAATCCGAGCGGCGCAGCCTGCTCGAAGGCGTGGTCTTCCGGGATGGCAAGCCAATTTTTAATGCACTGGCGTTCAATGATGTGGTGGTCTCGCGCGGCGCCGGGTCCGGCATGGTCGAACTGCGCGTTGATGTTGATGGCCACTTCATGTACAACCAGCGCTCCGATGGCCTGATAGTGGCGACGCCGACCGGTTCGACCGCGTATTCGCTGTCGGCGGGTGGCCCGCTGCTGCACCCGAGTCTGGGCGGTATCGTGCTGGTGCCGATTGCGCCGCATGCGCTGTCAAACCGGCCCATCGTGCTGCCGGACTACAGCGAAATCGTCATCACCCTCATCAGCGGCCGCGATACCAGCGTCAATTTCGACATGCAATCGCTGGCCAGCCTGCAACTGCATGACCGCATCGTGATCCGCCGCTCGGCCCACACGATCACGTTTTTGCATCCGCCGGGCTGGAGTTATTACGATACCCTGCGCGAGAAGCTGCACTGGAATGAATATCCGTCGGTAGAAGGCCGACTAAAATAGCCGCTCCGATCACGCCGCCCGTTTGCCTCCGGCCCACCAGAAAAGAATCACCATGCTGCGCACCCTGACCATCCGTGACTTCGTTATCGTCGACCTGATCGAGCTGGATTTTTCCGCCGGGTTTTCTGTCCTGACCGGAGAAACCGGTGCCGGCAAATCAATCCTGATTGATGCTCTGGCGCTGGCATTGGGCGGACGCGGCGACGCCAGCGTGGTGCGCGACGGTGCCGCCAAGGCCGACATCAGCGCCGACTATTCGACCCATGCCGAAGCCGATGCGTGGCTGGCCGCGCACGACTTTGCCAGCCCCGACGGCGGCGTGCTGCTGCGCCGGGTCATTGATAACGCCGGTCGCTCGAAAGCCTACATCAATGGCATTGCCGCCACTGCCACGCAGCTGCGCGATCTGGGCGAATTGCTGGTCGATATCCACGGCCAGCACGCGCATCAGTCGCTGCTGAAAACCGACGCGCAACGCCAGTTGCTCGATACCCAGGCCAGCTTGCAGGAACAGGTCAGGGCGGTCGGCACCGCGTACAAGAGCTGGCGTGCAGTGGGCAAGCAGCGCGAAGAATTCGAAACCAATGCGAAGAACGTCCTGCTCGAACGCGAGCGCCTTGAATGGCAGGTCGGAGAACTCGACAAGCTCGCGCCGCAGGACGGAGAATGGACCGAGATCAGCAGCGAACACAGTCGCCTGTCGCATGCAGCCAGCCTGATCGACGGCGCGCAGGATGCGCTGACCGCGATCTCCGAATCCGAATCGGGCACGGTGCCGATGCTGTCGCAACTGACCGCGCTGAACCTGCGCCTGGGCAAGCTGGCTGATATTGACGACGGCCTCAAGCCGGTGCTCGATCTGCTCGAACCGGCGCGCATCCAGTTGCAGGAAGCGGTCTACGCGCTCAATGATTATCTGGGCCGGCTCGAACTCGATCCGCGCCGCTTGCAGCAAGTCGAGCAGCGCCTCGGTGACCTGCATTCGACCGCGCGAAAATTTCATATTACGCCGGAGGAACTGCCGCAGGAGTTCGCGGCCCTGTCGGCGCAATTGCGCCAGCTGGCCGATGCCAGCGACCTCGATGCCTTGCGCGCGCAAGAAGAAAAACTGAAGGATCACTATCTTGCGCTGGCAAAAAAATTGTCGGCCGCGCGCATGAAAGCGGCGCGCGTGCTCGGCGAGGCAGTGACGAAAGCGATGCAGGAACTGAGCATGGCTGGCGGGCGTTTCGAGGTCGCGCTGGTGCCTTGCGCGCCGGCCGTGTCCGGTGTCGAACAGATCGAATTCCTGGTCGCCGGTCATGCCGGCAGCGTGCCGCGGCCACTGGCCAAGGTGGCGTCGGGCGGCGAGCTGGCGCGCATTGCGCTGGCCATTTCGGTCATCGCCTCGACGGCCACGACGACCCCGACGCTGATCTTCGATGAAGTCGATAGCGGTATCGGTGGCGGCGTGGCCGAAGTGGTGGGCCGCCTGCTGAAAAAGCTCGGGCAGGAACGCCAGGTCCTGTGCGTGACCCATCTGCCGCAAGTGGCCAGCCAGGCCAACCAGCATCTGCAGGTCAGCAAGTTCAATGCCGCCGGCAAGACCGTCTCGCGGATTGCTGCGCTCGATAGCAAGTCGCGCGTCGAAGAAATCGCCCGCATGCTGGGCGGCATCGAAATTACCGCCACCACGCGCAAACATGCGCGCGAATTGCTGGCTTCCTGAATCCGCTTATTCATTCCATTTCACCACTCAGCTAGTCAAAGGCAACACCGCAATGGCATTCAACAAAGCCCCCGAGTACACCCACGGCAGCGCCGTCAAGACCGCCATCGTGCTAGTCAATCTGGGTACGCCCGACCACGCCGACGCGCCCTCGGTGCGCCGCTACCTTAAGCAATTCCTGTCCGATCCGCGTGTCGTCGAGATCCCGCGCGCGATCTGGTGGCTGATCCTCAACGGCATCATCCTGCCTATCCGCGCCAGCAAGTCCGCCGCCAAATATGCGCTGATCTGGACCAAGGAAGGTTCGCCGCTGAAAGTGCATACGGCCAAACAGGCGATGCTGTTGCGCGGTCAGCTCGGCGAGCAGGGTCATGCGGTGCAGGTCGACTACGCCATGAGCTACGGCAATCCGTCGCTGCCCGACGTGCTTAACAAATTGCAGGTCGAGGGCTGCGACCGCATCCTGATCGTGCCGGCGTATCCGCAATATTCAGCCACCACGACCGCCTCGATCTTCGATGCAGTGACCAGCCACTATCGGCAGGTGCGCAATGTGCCGGAGCTGCGTTTCATCAAGCACTACCACGATGATCCGGCCTACATCTCGGCATTGAAGGACACCGTGCAGGCGCACTGGGATGCCAATGGTCGCGGCAACAAACTGGTGCTGAGTTTTCATGGCGTGCCCAAGCGCACGCTGCTGCTGGGCGATCCCTACCATTGCGAGTGCTACAAGACCGCGCGCTTGCTCGGCAATGCACTGGGCCTGTCGAAAGACGAACTGCTGGTGACCTTCCAGTCGCGCTTCGGCAAAGCCGAGTGGCTGCAACCGTACACGGCACCGACGCTGGTGCAACTGGCCAAGGACGGACTGGAGCGCGTCGACATCATGTGTCCGGGTTTTACCAGCGATTGCCTCGAGACGCTGGAAGAAATTTCGCTCGAAGCCAAGCATGACTTCCTTGAAGCCGGCGGCAAGGCCTTCCATTACATCCCGTGCGTCAATGAATCCCCGACCTGGGTGGCAGCTCTCGCAACGATTAGCGCACGTCACCTGCAAGGCTGGCCAACGCAATTGAACGAGGCTGAAAAAGTAGCCGTCAGCGCCGACAACGCCATTGCCGCCAGCGAGGCCCATCGCCTGGGAGCGCCAAAATAATCAAATCAGACAGCAGATAATCCCCTTGTAAAAGTGTGGCATAGCCCCATTTGCCTAACACTTTGTACTTAAGCGCGGTATTTATCCGAAGTACTTATCCCATTATTCAAGTCATTGACTGTCGGAGGATTTCTAGATGCAAGACCAGGAAAAGCAAACCGTTGTGAACTCGCAGGCAGATGAGACTCCGGTGCCGGAGCAAGAAGTCAGTGGTGCCGAGGCATCGCTGGAAAGCCGCCTCGCCGAAGCAGAAACCCGCGCCGCCGAGATGCACGATGCGTTCTTGCGCGCCAAGGCCGACACCGAAAATTTCCGCCGCCGCGCCCAGGAAGATATCGCCCGCGCCCACAAGTTCGCGATCGAAGGCTTTGCCGAAGCGCTGGTGCCGGTGATGGACAGCCTCGACATGGCGCTGCGGGTCGAGTCGCCATCGGTCGAATCGCTGAAGGAAGGCGTCGAGATGACGCTCAAGCAGCTGGCATCGGCATTCGAGCGTAACCGCCTGATCGCCGTGGCACCGCAACCGGGCGAGAAGCTCGACCCGATGAAGCACCAGGCCATTTCGATGGTGCCGGCGGAGCAGGAAGCCAATACCATCGTCAGCGTGCTGCAGAAGGGCTACATGATCTCGGACCGGTTGCTGCGTCCGGCGCTGGTCACGGTAGCTCAGTAAAAAAAACTGCTTGGATGCCGCTTGAAAGTTATCGGCGGCTCCCAATATTCAAGCTAGAAAATCGACGCACACGTCATCGTCATTCAGACATTCAAGATTAAAGGAAAAAATATCATGGGCAAAATCATCGGCATCGACCTCGGTACCACCAACTCCTGCGTATCGATCATGGAAGGCGGCCAGCCTAAAGTGATCGAAAACGCGGAAGGTGCACGCACCACGCCATCGATCATCGCTTACCTCGAAGACGGCGAAATCCTGGTCGGTGCGCCGGCCAAGCGCCAGGCAGTGACCAATCCGAAGAACACGCTGTACGCCGTCAAGCGCCTGATCGGCCGCAAGTTCGACGAAAAAGAAGTGCAGAAGGACATCGGCCTGATGCCTTACCAGATCGTCAAGGCCGACAACGGCGACGCCTGGATTTCGGTACGCGACAAGAAGCTGGCGGCCCAGCAGATCTCCGCAGAAGTCCTGCGCAAAATGAAAAAAACCGCTGAAGACTACCTCGGCGAAGAAGTTACCGAAGCCGTCATCACGGTACCGGCCTACTTCAACGATGCCCAGCGCCAGGCCACCAAGGATGCCGGTCGCATCGCCGGTCTGGATGTCAAGCGCATCATCAACGAGCCGACCGCCGCGGCACTGGCCTTCGGTCTCGACAAGACCGGCAAGGGTGATCGCAAGATTGCTGTCTATGACCTCGGCGGCGGTACCTTCGACGTCTCTATCATTGAAATCGCCGATGTCGATGGCGAAATGCAATTCGAAGTGCTGTCGACCAACGGTGACACCTTCCTCGGCGGCGAAGATTTCGACCAGCGCATCATTGATTTCATCATCGACGAATTTAAGAAGATCAACGGCATCGACCTGTCCAAGGATGCGATTGCACTGCAACGGATCAAGGGTTCGGCCGAGCGCGCCAAGATCGAATTGTCGTCAGCCCAGCAAACCGAAATCAACGAGCCGTACATCGCGATGGCCAACGGCGCACCGGTCCACTTGAACCTGAAGATGACCCGCGCCAAGCTGGAATCGCTGGTCGAGGAATTGATCCTGAAGACCATCGAGCCATGCCGTACCGCCATCAAGGATGCCGGCGTCAAGGTCACCGACATCGATGACATCATCCTGGTCGGCGGTATGACCCGGATGCCTAAGGTGCAGGAAAAGGTCAAGGAATTCTTCGGCAAGGATCCACGCAAGGATGTGAACCCGGACGAAGCCGTGGCCGTCGGTGCAGCGATCCAGGGCGCCGTGCTGTCGGGCGAGCGCAAGGACTTGCTGTTGCTGGACGTGACGCCGCTGTCGCTGGGTATCGAAACGCTGGGTGGCGTGATGACCAAGATGATCCAGAAAAACACCACGATCCCGACCAAGTTCAGCCAGGTCTTCTCGACGGCCGACGACAACCAGCCTGCAGTGACCATCAAGGTCTTCCAGGGTGAGCGCGAAATGGCGGCCGGTAACAAGGGCCTGGGCGAATTCAACCTCGAAGGCATTCCGCCATCGTCGCGCGGCACGCCGCAAATTGAAGTCACCTTTGACATCGACGCCAACGGTATCTTGCATGTCGGCGCGAAAGACAAGGCCACCGGCAAAGAGAACAAGATCACGATCAAGGCCAACTCCGGCTTGACCGAAGAAGAGATCCAGAAGATGGTGCGGGACGCCGAAGCCAATGCCGAAGACGACAAGCGCCTGAAGGAACTGGCCGAAGCGCACAACCAGGGCGATGCACTGGTGCATTCGACCCGCAAGGCCGTGGCCGAATACGGTGACAAGCTCGACGCTGCCGAAAAAGAGAAAATCGATGGCGCGATCAAGGACCTCGAAGCCGCCCTGAAGGGCAGCGACAAGGCCGAGATCGATGCCAAGTCGGCAGCCCTGTCGACCGCAGCGCAATCGCTCGGCGAAAAAATGTACGCCGATGCGCAAGCCAAGCAGGCCGGTGCAGGCGAAGGTGCTGCCGACGCCGGTGCGTCAGCCGAGACCAAGGCCAAGGAAGAAGACGTTGTCGACGCCGACTTCAAGGAAGTGAAAGACAGCAAGTAAAATAGCTGTCTGCCAAGTCGGCCAGCGCCCGCTGTGTCGACTCGCCGAGTTGAGCTGACCGCTCGACTCGGCTTTTTTGTTTAGATTCTAGAGGGTGCCGAACAATGGCAAAACGCGATTTTTACGAAATACTGGGCGTGGCCAAAAACGCGACGGACGAAGAAATCAAAAAGTCCTATCGCAAGCTGGCCATGAAATACCATCCTGACCGCAATCCCGACAGCAAGGGATCGGAAGACAAATTCAAGGAGGCCAAAGAGGCCTACGAGATGCTGTCCGATCCGCAAAAACGCGAAGCGTTTGACCGTTATGGTCACGCCGGTGTCGATCCCAACATGGGTGGCGGCGG
>AEPR01000042.1 GCA_000195205.2 Oxalobacteraceae bacterium IMCC9480
CCCGGCTGTGAGTCGTGCCGGTCGGCGACGAAATAACCGTGCCGTTCGAACTGGTACTTGTCATCGGCTTGCGCGGCAGCGAGACCGGGCTCGACCCATGCGGCAACGACTTCCTTGGCGTTCGGATTGAGCGCGAGCTTGAAATCCTTGCCGCCGGCATCCGGTTGCGGGTCAGTGAACAGACGATCGTACAGGCGTACTTCGGCTTGCAGTGCATGGGCGGCACTGACCCAATGGATGTTTCCCTTGACCTTGTAGTTAGCCGAACCTTCGGTACCGGATTTGCTGTCGGCAAAATAGTTGCAATGGACGGCGATGACATTGCCGTCGGCATCCTTGTCGCAGCCGGTGCATTCGACCACGAAACCGTAGCGCAAGCGCACCTTGTTACCCGGGAACAGCCGGAAATAGCCTTTGGTCGGGACTTCCATGAAGTCTTCCTGCTCGATCCACAAGGTGTCAGAAATCGGAAATTCGCGGTTGCCGCGTTCCGGCAAGTGCGGATGCACCGGCGCATGGCAGGCAATGACTTCGCCGGCCGGGAAGTTGTCGATGATCAGTTTTAGCGGGCGCAATACGGCCGTGGCGCGCGGCGCTTTCGGGTCAAGGTCTTCGCGCAGACAGCCGTCTAGCGTGCCGATGTCGATCCAGCTATCGGACTTGGTGACGCCGGAGCGTTCGCAGAAAAGTTGTAGCGATTCGGGCGTGAATCCGCGCCGGCGTAATCCGACGATGGTCGGCATGCGCGGATCGTCCCAGCCATCGACGATATGTTTCTCGACCAGTTCGCGCAGTTTGCGCTTGCTGGTGATGACGTAGGTCAGGTTCAGGCGCGCGAATTCATACTGGCGTGGGAGTGGCTTTTTGAAGTAACCACCTTCTGCCAGGCGTTCGAGTATCCAGTCGTAGAACGGTCTATGGTCCTGGAATTCGAGCGTGCAAATCGAATGCGTGATGTTTTCCAGCGCGTCCGAGATCGGGTGCGTGTAGTCGTACATCGGATAGATGCACCACGTATCGCCGGTGCGGTGATGGTGCGCATGGCGGATGCGGTACATCGCCGGATCACGCAAGTTCATGTTGGGCGACGCCATGTCGATGCGGGCTCGCAGGATATGCAGGCCGTCGGCAAATTCGCCGGCCTTCATGCGCCGGAACAGGTCCAGCGATTCTGCTGCCGCGCGCGTGCGGAATGGCGAGTCCTTGCCCGGCTCGCTGAAGCTGCCGCGGTTGGCGGCCATTGCTTCGGCGGGCTGGCTATCGATGTAGGCATGTCCTGCAGTAATCAGATACTCAGCCATCTCGTAGAGCCGGTCGAAATAATCGCTGGCGTAATAGAGGTGCTCCTCACCGTTGCTGGTCCAGTCGAATCCCAGCCATTTGACCGAATCGAGGATGGTATCGACATATTCCTGATCTTCACGGGCCGGATTGGTGTCGTCGAAGCGCAGGTGGGCACGCCCCTGATAGTCGCGCGCCAGACCAAAGTTCAGGCAGATCGATTTGGCGTGGCCGATGTGCAGATAGCCGTTCGGCTCAGGCGGAAAGCGGGTAATGACCTGCGGCAGCGGCAAGCCTGCGGCATCGGTACGACCGGCGTGGGTTTGCGCGGCCAGGTCGGCGTCGATGATGCTGCGCAGAAAATTGGAGGAAGGGGCCGTATCTGCCGCGACTAGGCTGTTGTGATCTTTGCTCATGGAGGGCGGTCGGTGTCGGAGTAATGGAGATCGCACATTTTACCGTAGCCGTTAGGTGGGTCCGCATTGTGTTGGCTCAGGCCGGTCAGATTGGGTGACGGATAGCGATGGCGAGTGCGATCAAGGTGCTTTCATGTCGGACCGACATCCCCAACGCCGTCGTTGAGCTTGTTCACTTTTTCTAAAACGGGGCATTTGAGGTGGTGAAAATGTTTCGTTTTTGTGACACTAGTGATCGATGTGACACAAATGTGTTGTAACGGGGCTACAAATTTTAACGAAATAGGCGTTATTTGGAGAATTTTTGAAGCTTGTTAATTTTCACCAGATCCGTTGATATCCGACAGCCGCTGTCATTGCCTTTCGATCTCTGTTATTTCGGTGAATAAAATATTCGGCACACCTGAATTTCCCTATGAAGACCAGGAATTCACCGCTGTTCCCGATTTGTTAAAGCAGGCTTTTTTTATCGCCATGGACGGCGGAATTCATCAGGTAATTGATCTATAGACTCGCCGGCTGATCAGAAGGTTCGTTGGTTAATTTGGTTTATGCCAATTTTTATTCAGATTCATATTCCGAATCCTGATCGATGAGGCATATTTCCGGAAACGTCAATACCGCCATTCTGAAATGGAATATGTAGAATCCGCTTAGTGAATTTTTGTGCGCAGGCAGCAGGTGAAATTGAGCATGAACTTCATCAAGCATTTATCAATAAGCAGTAAATAATTTTGCCAGAATCGGACCAATGGTCATTAGGATCATTGCCAGGATTCGAGGCGAATTTTTTAAATAACCTCAGGGAACTTTCATGAAAAAATCATTACTTGCCTTGGCCATCTTCGGTGCGTTCACCGGTGTTGCTTCAGCTCAGTCCTCAGTTACCGCCTACGGTATCGTCGACATGGGTATCACCCGTGAAATGGGCGGCGCAGCAGGTAGCGTCACCAAACTGGCAAACGGCGTTCAATCAGGCAGCCGTCTTGGTTTCAAGGGTACAGAAGATCTGGGCAGCGGCTTGAAAGCCATGTTCCAACTCGAAACAGGTATCGCTGCTGATACCGGTGGTTTCAGCCAAGGTGGTCTGGCATTTGGTCGCCAATCATGGGTTGGTCTGAATGGTGGTTTCGGTACTGTCTCGATGGGTCGTCAATACAACCCGTTGTTCACCGCGCTGGACGAAATCGATCCTTTCGGTACAGGCCTGGCTGGTTCGTCGACCAACCTGTTCATCACTGGCGCAACCCGCGTCAACAACTCGATCAAATTCGTTGCTCCTGAAATGGGTGGCATCACTGCTGAAGCCATCTACGGTCTTGGCGAAGTTGCTGGTAACACCGCAGCAAGCCGCACCCTCGGCGGTTCAGTTGGCTACGCAAACGGTCCGATCCTGGGCAAACTGGTCTATGAGCGCCTCAACAACGCCACAGACACCAACACCACGAAATACACCCAAGCTACTTTCTCGTACAACTTCAACGTTGCTACGCTGGCAGTCGGCTACGGCAAGATCAAAGACGATGCACTGGTCAATGCTGACAGCGCCCTGGTTGGTGTGACGGTCCCGTTCGGCGCCAGCGCTGTGATGGCGTCGTACGTCCGCCGCAATGACAAGTCATCTTTGAATCAGGATGCCAAGCAGTACGCAGTGGGTTACACCTATGCACTGTCGAAGCGTACCAACCTGTACTCGGCATATGCACGCATCAAGAACGACAATGGTCTGAACTACACCGTTGGCGACGCAACGTCGAGCGGCACAGGCGACAAAGCATTCAACGTCGGTATCCGCCACAAGTTTTAATTGACTGCGGGCTCAGGCCTGCGTCAATCATGAACGCATGACAAGAAAAGCACCTTCGGGTGCTTTTTTTATTGTGGTCATCGCTCATATTGCGTTCAAGTAACTGCTTCGCTGGTCGTTACAAAGATACGTTTCCTTCTTGCAGGTGTCCTATGCGCGCTGTTTCACTATTACTCGGAAGCTTATTGTTGATTGGACTGGCGCAGGCTGCCGAGCCTGCGGAACCTCCTGCCAAACCTGCCACTGATCAGGTTGCCAAGCCCGGTAGCGTGTCTGCTGCCATCAAGGAGGTGGCCCAGCCGATCAAGCCGCCATCGGTGATCAAGGAGCCACCGATGTCCGGCGCTGAGCGGGCACTTGCCAAGGAAGCTGCGCAGCGCGAGGAGGAGTTGGGCGTGCGTCTGAAGGCTAGTCTCGCCCGGCTGGAGAGAGCAAATGTCGTTGCCCGCCAGGCGGCACAGAGACCCCGTGCCGCGCCCAGGCCGAAAGTCGTCCCGGTGGTGCCGCTCGAGGTGTCCCATGCCTCGCACTGGGATTACGAGGGTGAAAACGGCCCCTTGCGCTGGGGTCGCCTCAACCCGGCCTGGTCGCAATGCGACAGCGGCAAGCGCCAGTC
Organism: Oxalobacteraceae bacterium IMCC9480; assembly: GCA_000195205.2. Lineage (GTDB taxonomy): Bacteria > Pseudomonadota > Gammaproteobacteria > Burkholderiales > Burkholderiaceae_D > Actimicrobium. The sequence continues at coordinate 4,121 of AEPR01000042.1, forward strand.
GCCGATTGATATCCGGGATGGTATCCGGGTTGATCTGGAGCCGATTTATGTCGATTACAAGCCGGCCCGTTTCAGTGTTCTCGACAATGGGCACACCATCCAAGTCAACATGGGCGCAGGCAACACGATCACCGTCGCAGGAAAGCTGTACGAGCTGGTGCAATTCCATTTTCACCGGCCGTCGG
>AEPR01000041.1 GCA_000195205.2 Oxalobacteraceae bacterium IMCC9480
AAAAACGCCGCGAAGTTCGCGGCGTTTTTTTATGGCAGAGGCATGCTCAGGAAGCAGCCAGCGCCTGATCCAGATCCGCCAGCAAGTCATCGATATGCTCGATCCCGACCGACAGGCGCAGCATGTCTTCGGACACGCCGGCCTTCTGCAACTCGGCCGGATCCAGCTGCCGGTGCGTGGTCGAGGCCGGATGCGTGGCCAGCGATTTGGCATCGCCGATATTGACCAGGCGCGTGAACAGCTGCAAGGCATCAAGCACGCGGGCACCCGCCTCGCGCGGCGCACCCTGATCGGCACTGCGCAAGCCGAATGACAGAATGCCGGAAGCCCGACCGTTCATGTACTTGAGCGTCAGCGCATGGTCCGGATGATCTTCCAGTCCGGCGTAATTGACCCACGCCACTTTCGGATGCTGCTTCAGGTGCTTGGCGATAGCCAGCGCGTTGTCGCAAATCCGGTCCATCCGCAAAGCCAGCGTTTCGATGCCTTGCAGAATCAGGAACGCATTCATCGGCGAAATCGCCGCGCCCATGTTTCGCAACGGTACGACCCGCGCACGACCGATGAAGGCAGCAGCGCCCAGTGCTTCGGTGTAGACCACGCCGTGATACGACACGTCCGGTTCATTGAGCCGCTTGAAACGCACCTTGTGCTGCGACCACGGAAACTTGCCGCTGTCGACAATCGCGCCGCCGACACTGGTGCCATGGCCGCCCAGATACTTGGTCAGCGAATGCACGACGATGTCGGCACCATGCTCGATCGGCCGGCACAGGTAGGGACTCGGCACCGTGTTGTCGACGATCAGCGGAATCCCGTGCGCGTGGGCGATCTCGGCGAGGCGCGCGAAGTCAGTCACGTTGCCCAGCGGATTGCCGATCGATTCGCAAAAAATCGCCTTCGTGCGATCGTCGATCAGCGCCGCAAAAGTATCCGGCTGGCGCGCATCGGCAAAGCGCACTTCGATGCCCATCTGCGGCAGCGTGTGGGCGAACAGATTGTAAGTACCGCCGTAGAGCTGGCTGGCCGAAATGAAGTTGTCGCCGGCTTCGGTGATGGTCTGGATTGCATACGTGATCGCAGCCATGCCCGAGGCGACGGCCAGCGCTGCAATCCCGCCTTCGAGTGCCGCGACGCGTTTTTCGAGCACGTCCTGGGTCGGATTCATGATGCGGGTGTAGATATTGCCCGGCACTTTCAGGTCGAACAGGTCAGCCCCGTGCTGGGCATTATCAAAGGCATAGGCGACCGTCTGATAGATAGGCACGGCAGCCGATTTGGTGGTGGGATCCGGACTGTAGCCGGCGTGGACGGCGAGGGTTTCGAGTTTCATGACGTTCCTGGCAAAGGTCGGGTGGATATCGGGACAGCAGGCACTGCAACAAACTGCGGCCATGGTACGTGATCCGGACGTCTTCCATCCAGCGCAACCCGAATGACCCTTGACCTGCCAAAACCTGCTGCCGCACGAGAATGTCCATCGCCAACACACGGTAAAAAGTTGTACACCAAAACTGTGGACAACTTTGGGGACAACTACCGCGCAGCGCTCGCGAACCGCATCGCACCTGCCCTGCGCGGTGCTGCCTCAATTTCAGGCAGCCGCAGCAGGCCAAAAATAGCAGACCGAAAAGCAGGCCCGGGAAGAAACCGTAGACCCGCTGACGCAGTTATCGGCTATGCTGGCGACGGCAAAATTCCGGTGAATTTTTCCGCACCGCGCACCGCTGCACAAACCCGGGTGCGATCCACAAGGTACCGCCACGGCGGGATCCTTCATTTCAAGACTCCATGACCCAAGCCCGTTTTGGCGCCCGCGATCTCACTGCGGCGCTCTGCATCATCCTCATTTGGGGGACCAACTTCGTCGCCATGAAATTCGCGCTGCGCGGATTCACGCCCTTCCAGCTCGGCGCGCTGCGCTATGTCTTTGCCACGGTGCCGCTGCTGCTGTTCATCAAGCCGCCGCGGATGCACTGGAAATGGCTGGTCTCGTATGGCTTGCTGCAAGGCGTCGGCCAGTTCGGCTTGCTGTTCGTGGCGCTCAATGTCGGCATGACGGCGGCACTGGCCTCGGTGCTGCTGCAGACGCAAGTGTTCTTTACCGCCCTGTTCGGATTCATCCTGCTCAATGAAAGCATAGGCCGCTCGCTGCGCGTCGGCCTGCTGCTGGCCGCACTGGGGCTGGGCTGTTTTGCCATGAACTACCTGCTGCCCGATAGCGCCACTTCCGCCGCCAGCACGCCACTGGGCTTTGTGCTGTGCCTCGCCGCCGCCGCCATGTGGGCCGGCTCGAACATCGTCGTGCGCAAGGCCCAGAGAAGCACGGCGCATTTCGACGTGGTGGCATTCATGGTCTGGACCAGCCTGATGCCTATCCTGCCGTTCATTGCGCTATCGCTCCTGTTCGACGCGCCATCGCAGCACTGGCAATGGCTCAATGCCCCACTGAGCAGCTGGATGTCCGCCGCCTACCTCGGCTGGATCGGCACCATCCTCGGATACACCTTGTGGACCGGCTTGCTCACGCGCCATCCGGTCAACCGGGTCGCGCCCTTCAGCCTCGGCGTGCCTATCGTCGGACTGGCGACCGGCATGATCGTGCTCGGCGAAGTCATCACCCGCTGGCAGTGGAGCGGGATTGTCCTGATTGTCGCCGCGCTGGTCTGCGTGCTGTTCGGTGAACGCCTCTCCAGAAAAATCCCGGCGCTGTTCCGGGCCTGACGGCTAGCCAAGGTCAACCGGCACGAAGAGGCGGACATCAGCACGCTGCACCAGCAAGGCCATCTGCTTGCCGGATTTGGCGACCATCTGCTGCAACTGCTCGCCGCTCGTCACCGCCGCGCCATTGACCGCCACGATCACATCGCCCGGTTCGATGCCGGCCCTGGCGGCAGCGCCGCTGACCTGCTCGACCAGCAAGCCGGACGCCACACCGGCCTGACGCTGCTCATCCCCGGCCAGTTCCCGGACCATTACACCGAGCTTGCCGCTGGACGGCGCGGCCTGCTGCGCCATCGCTACTTTCTTGTCGTTCATCGCCCCTATCGTCACGTCGACCGACAGCGACTGTCCCTTGCGCAGCACCGCGAGTTTGGCGGCGGTGCCGGGCTTCATCAGCGCAATCTGCACCGGCAAGTCACTCGAATAGTTGATGTCGTGATCGTCGACCCGGGTAATCACATCGCCCGACTGCAGCCCTGCCCGCCCGGCCGGACCATTTTTGTCGACCGAGCTGACCAGCGCGCCGTGAACCGATTTCAAGCCGAACGACTCCACCAGCGCCGGACTCAATTCCTGCACGGCGATGCCGAGATGGCCGCGACTGACCTTGCCCGATGCCTCGAGTTGTTTCTCGACGTTGCTGGCGACATCGATCGGGATGGCGAACGACAGGCCCTGGTAGCCACCGGTGCGGCTGTAAATCTGGGAGTTGATGCCGATTACCTGGCCTTGCAAGTTGAACAGTGGTCCGCCGGAATTGCCGGGATTGAGCGCCACGTCAGTTTGCAGGAACGGAACATAACTGCTTTCCGGCAGCGAGCGTGCCTTGGCACTGATGATGCCGGAGGTCGCGGTGTTCTCGAAGCCGTACGGCGAACCAATCGCGAGCACCGGATCGCCGACCTGCACGGCCGACGGATTACCGAAGGTCACCACGGGCAGATCGGTCGCCTCAATTTTCAGGACAGCGACGTCGCTGACGCGGTCAGCGCCCAGCACCTTGGCCTTGAACTCGCGCCGGTCAGTCAGTTTCACGACGACCTCGCTGGCACCGTCGACGACGTGCGCATTGGTCAGAATGAGGCCGCTGGAACTGATGATGAAGCCCGAACCCAGCGCATGGACCGGCTCGGTCTCGGCCCGCTGCGGTCCCTGAAAGCCCCGGAAAAATTCGCTCAGGTCAGGCGCTTGCTGAGCACCGGACTGGTCGGCCATTGCCACTTGATGGCCTTTGCCCGTCACGCTGATATTGCCCACGGCCGGACCGTAGCGCGCAACGATGCCGGAGAAGTTGGTGGCCGGTGCCAACGTCGTCGGCGCAGCCGATGTGGCCGATGTGGAGGCCGGCGCAAAGGCAGCTACGACAGGCACCGACGCCCGCGCAGGTCCGAAATGACCGGCACCAACGCCGGCATAAGTGCCCACCAGCGCGGCCAGAACGCCAGCGGCAATCGCGGTACGGGTAATGTTTTTGGGTTTCATTGAGCTCTCCATCAAGGTTGTAAATCACATCGATGGAGCATCGTAGGACACCCAACTTAATCGAGACTTAAGCCATCCGGCTGCCCTGCCCGCCAAAGTCCGGCGCGTACAAGGGCATCTCCATGCGTACAAGCAGGCCACCATCGTTGGCCAGCACCAGGCTGGCACCATGCATGTCAGCGATACGCCGGACGATCGCCAGACCCAGGCCACTGCCGCCGGCAGGCGCATCGGTACCGCGATAAAAGCGATCGAACACGCGCGGCAAGTCGGCTTCGTCGATACCGGGACCGCTGTCCTGCACGGTCAGCACGGCGCGCGTGCCGTCATGCCGGACCGCGACATCAATGCGGCCGCCATCCGGCGTCGCGCACAAGGCGTTGACCAGCAAATTATTAAGCAGGATAGACAAGGCATCGGCATCGCCGGCAACCTGGCTCGGCACGGCGTCGGTCAGACCGAGATCGATGCCGCGCTGGCTGGCCCGCATCGACAGTTCGGCCACCGCCGCGCGCGCGACTTCCGCCAGATCAACCGCGACCATGTCACGCTGCATCGCCTCCGGTTCCTGGCGCGCCAGCGTCAGCAACTGATGGACCAGCCGGCTGGCGCGATCCAGTCCGGCGCGCAGTGCGCCGAAAGCCGCCTCGCGCGAAGCCGGGTCGGTGGCACGCTGCGCCAGGTCCACCTGCAATTTCAGGGCGGTCAAGGGCGTGCGCAATTCATGGGCGGCGTCGCCGACAAAAATCCGCTGGGTCGCTGCCGCATGAGCCAGCCGTGCCAGCAAGTCATTGACGGCATCGGTCAGCGGCAGGATCTCATCGGGCAAGGCGGCATCCGAGACCGGTGCCAGCTGGCCCGCATCGCGCGCTGCCAGTTGCGCCGCCACGCCCAGCACAGGTGCCAGTCCGCGACTGACCGCCAGCCAGATCAGGCCACCCAGAAACGGCACCAGCAACAGCAGCGGCGCGATGGTCTTGAGCGCCGAGCGCGCTGCCATGTCGCTGCGCGCCCGCAGCGGTTGCGCGATCTGGACCACGGTCGCCCCCTGCTGCGCGCTATAGACCCGCCAGGTCTCGCCGCGCAACGCCACGTTCGCAAAACCGAGCACGGCCAGTTGCGGCAGATCGGCGACATCATGGGAGAAGTACAGGCGCACACCGGTCGGATCCCAGATCTGGATCACCACCGCCGGCGCCGCATCGAACACCGCGCCGGTGCCGGGTTCGGGCAAGGACAGAAAACGGCTGGGCAGCGCACTGGCCACCTGCTGCATCTGGAAGTCGAACAGGTGATTGGCTTCATCGCGCGCCTGCCGGAACAGCAGCAGTGCCATCAGCGAAATAACCACCGCCAGTCCGGCCGCCAGCCACACCAGCAAGGTCCGGCGTATCGAAGTGCGCCTGGCCGTCACTGCGGCGGAGACATCATGTAGCCGACCCCGCGCACATTGCCGATCAGGCCGGCACCGAGTTTTTTACGCAATCCGTGGATGTAGACCTCGACCGTGTTGCTGCCGATTTCATCGCCCCAGCCATAGATTTTTTCTTCCAGCTGCGGCACCGACAGGATCGCGCCGGGGCGCTCCAGCAAAGCCTGCAGGACGGCAAATTCGCGCGCGGACAGCGCCACGCCGGCACCGCCTAGCGTCACGGCATGGGTCGTGGTGTTGAGCTCCAGCGCACCATGCCGCACCAGCGCATCGGCCCGTCCGGCCCGCCGCCGCAGCAAGGCTTGCACGCGCGCGGCCAGTTCCTGCAGGTCGAAGGGCTTGACCAGGTAATCATCGGCACCGGCGTTCAGGCTGCGCACGCAGTCGGCAATCGCGTCACGCGCAGTCAGAATCAGGACCGGGATCGTATCGCCGCGCTGACGCAAAGCCGCCAGCACGGCATTGCCGTCGATGCGCGGCAAGCCCAGATCGAGCAGCAGCAAATCGTAGGCATGCGTGGTCATCGCTTGCAGTCCGCTACGGCCATCGCCGACCGCATCGACCGTGTAGCCCTCGTGCTGAAGGCCTTTCGATACGCTGTCGCGCAACATGGCATCGTCTTCGATATAAAGCAGGCGCACTGGAATTCCTGGCAGATGGTTGATCGAGTTCCGCAAATTTTATCCGCAAAGAGCGGCCGTACTCTGTGCGCTGCCGCCCGCAACGAGGCCGCAGCGGAAGTACGATGCCCGGACAGCGGGCGCGATCAATCGACTACCGGTTGCAGCAGGCACGGCCGGGGACAGCAACTGCGCATCATCAGGTCGAGTTCGCGAAAGGCGATGGGCTTGGACAGGTAATCATCCATCCCGGCGGCCAGACAGCGTTCGCGATCACCCTGCATCGCATTGGCGGTCATTGCCACGGTGGTCATGTGGCGCGCCGTTCCCTGCTCGCCGGCCCGGATCAGCCGTGTCGCCTCGAAACCGTCCATCACCGGCATCTGGCAATCCATCAGGATCACGGCGTAGTTCTGCAGCGCGAGCATCGCCAGCGCTTCCTGGCCGTTGGCAGCGGTATGCGCGACATAGCCCAGCCGCGCCAGCAGCCGGACCGCCACGATCCGGTTGATCGGGTTGTCCTCGACCACCAGTACCAGCTGGCCTGAAGGTGCCGCGACGACGGGCAATTGCGCATCAACGTCCGGCGCTGACACGGGTTCCGCAACAGCAAGCGGTAACTCCACCCAGAAGGTCGCCCCCTGCCCCGGCACGCTCTCGAAGCCGATCGTGCCGCCCATCAGTTCGACCAGCCTCTTCGTGATCGACAGGCCCAGTCCGGTGCCGCCATATTTGCGCGTGATCGAACCATCGATCTGATGAAAAGGAATGAACAGCTCGGCCGCATTTTTCTGGTCGATGCCAATCCCGCTATCGGCAACGACGAACCGGACAGCGCCGGCCAGTACCGGCGTGACGTGCAGCGCGACCTTGCCGGTCGCCGTGAACTTGATCGCATTACCCAGCAGGTTCAGCAGGATCTGGCGCAACCGGCCGGCATCGCCCATCACGAAGACGGGCAAGGCCGGATCGATGGTGCAGTTCAACGCCAGCCCCTTGTCGCAGGCTTTGCCGGCAATGACATCGATGCATCCGGCCACGGTGGCCGGCAGCGCAAACGCCACCGACTCGACCATCAGCTTGCCCGCTTCGATGCGCGAAAAGTCCAGGATGTCATTGATCACCGTAAGCAAGGCGTCGGCCGAGGTCTCGATGATCCGGGCGAACTCGCGCTGCTCGGTATTAAGTGGCGTCTCGAGCAGCAGTCCTGTCATGCCGATGATGCCGTTCATGGGCGTGCGGATTTCGTGACTCATGGTCGACAGGAACACGCTCTTGGCCGCATTGGCCTGTTCGGCGCAGGTCTTGGCGGCACGCCATTGTTCTTTGATGCGATGCTGCTGGCTGATATCAAAAATCACGCCGTCAACCCAGATATCGCCGGCATGATCGATGTGGTCAGTGTGATCGGCATGCAGCACGCTGCCGCTTTCCCATACCTGCAGGTGGCTGCCATCGCGCAGCATCAAGCGGTACTCGACCGTGTAGCGCCCGGAGCTGGCGATGGCCTGTTGCCAGACTTCCTGCACGGCGGGCTGGTCGTCCGGATGCACCAGTTGCCGCAAATCCTGCTGCCCCTGAAAGAAGGACGCGACCGGCCAGCCGCTCAGTGTTTCGATGCCGTCACTGACGAACAGCATGGGGCCACCGACCCGACGCCGGAACGCCGCCCCCGGCAAGTTGGCGATCAGCGACCGGTACTGGCGCTCGCGGTCACGCAACGCATTCTTGAACAGCTGGCGATAGCGCAGCAATCCGTTCGCGATCAGCACGATGAGCGTCAGTGCGACCGTCCCCAGCGTCACCGTGACCGAGATGAAACCCGCCGAATCGGCCAGCAGCGGCACGGCCGACTCGGCAACACCAATGAAGCGCGCGGCCAGCATGCCCAGCGTATGCATGGCGACGATGGCCGCACCGAGCACCGTGCCGCTGATCAGCAGGTTTTGCCAGTTGCGCAAGCCGCTCGCATGCTGCAGGCCGAAGCGCACCCACAAGGCCAGGATAGACAGCAGCACCGCGATCAGGATAGACAGCGCAAACCACCACGGGTCGTAGCGCAGCAGCGGCGCCATCTGCATTGCCGCCATGCCGCTGTAGTGCATCGTGCCGATGCCGGCCCCCACAAGAATGCCGCCGGCGATCACTTGCGGCCAGTGCAGCGTGCGTTGCGTCAGCAACTGCAGCGCCACCCACGACGCCGCCAGACTGGGCAGCACCGACAGCAACGTCAGCCCGACATCGTAGCTCACCGGCACGCACAGCCGGAACGCCAGCATGCCAATGAAATGCATGGCCCAGATCCCGCCACCCAGCGCCAGCGCCCCGGAAAAAATCGCCACTTGCCGATGCAACAGATTGTGCGACAGCCGGCCGATACCGGCGATCTGCAGCGCCATCGTCGACGTAAAGACCGCGATCAGGCAAGACAACATGAGTAGCCACGGGTCAAAGAAGCCGTATAAAAACAGCGGCAGCCTGGTCACGTCGATCGTGAAAAAGGAAAGAAAATGCATGACCGCGTCAGGCAATGGCGACCATCAGCTGGCCGGTGACTGAACATGGCCAACCCAACCGGGTCGGCACTGCGAAACAAAAGAACAGCCAGGAAGTGGATGTACGATCATCGTTCAACACAGTCGCAAAATGGGCAGCCGTTGCAGAAAAAATCCCTCCGGCAGAAGCGCATGGCGCTGCCGTTGAGGCAATGTAGCAGCAAGCGTGCAGCACCTTTTTGTAGTCTTTTTTATCGACTGGCAGCACCCTCGCGCAGACGGATAGCGTGGGATAGCTCTGCCTTTCGCTGGTATCCCGGGTTGTCCACCAAATCTGTGGACAACTTTGGGGACAACCAGGTGCAGACCGGTGCGAGCCTAGCAGCAGCAACGGCTCGCCGTGCTGCCTCAATATCAGGCACCACGGCGCACCGGCCGATCCTTGCCGCAAAACGCCAGCGTCGACGATAATCCCCCCCGGCAAGCGAGCCCACGCAACCAAGGACATGCATGACGATCACCGAACTCCCGTTCCGGGCAACCACCGCGCAGGCGAATCACTGGATGGCACAGCAAACCGGTACCCCCTGGGACTTGCCGCGCCTGCTTGAAAACGGCCTGATTCCGTACGTCTGGCTCGACTACGACGCCAGCCTGCCGGCGCTGTTCGGCGACGCCAATGGCGGCTATCCGGCACCGATCTTTTTTGAAGACGACACCCGTCGCCTCGCCGCCGGCAGCGACGACGTGCTCATCACCATCACCAAAGACGTCTACCGCATCGTCGCGCAACTGCCGCCACCGGGACTGCGGCGCGAACTGCATGAACTGCGCTTCCTGAAGAAGGACCTGGAACGTCTGGCCGGCAAGCTCGAACGCGCCGCCGCTGCCGCACTGCTGCCGCCACCGGAACCAGCCGCCTCCGAGGGCGCGCAGGAATCGCAGGCTGGCATCTGCAAGGATCAGGTACTGATCGCGTTTGTCAGTCTGCTGAAGATCAATCTGGAGCAGGCGCTTGATGGTGCCGGCGGGATATTTGGTGACGAGGGTGCGCGCGTTAAGGCCAGCACGAAAAAATCAAAGAAGAACGCGGTGTGGAATCCGGTCACGCTGGCGCTGGGTTTGAATGATGTGTATCGGGTGCCGATGGTGCAGCTGAAGCGGGCGTTTGGGACGCATGATTTTTTGCGGGAGTGGGAGGGGGATTGGAAGCGGACGTTGGGGTTGTTGGGGAAGTAAGGATGGTTGGCTAGCGCGATGGATTGCCCACCGATTTCACCAACGCATCCACAGGGTCCGGATGCTGCTGCCGAATGATTTTTGACAAGGCAGTATTTTCGTCCGCCATCACGCGCGCCATCGCACTCATGGAGGGAAACCATACGTTTGGTTCATCGGTCGTGCTTGCGCGGACTCCCGACGCAATTTCCAAGGCGCGGGTGCGCTGTTCTTGTACCGATGCGATACCGGTCCTGACTATCTTCTTCATGAAAAAACCTCTTTAAAAACGCGATCCGCAGGGTGCAATAACCGCAGGGCATTGCACCG
>AEPR01000040.1 GCA_000195205.2 Oxalobacteraceae bacterium IMCC9480
GTGCAACTGGCCGACATCCTGCAAGACAAGATTCAGCCGGACGGACTGGCTATCGTGATGGAGGCCGATCACTTCTGCATGCACTGGCGTGGCGTGAAGGATATGGATTCCAAAATGATTAACAGCGTCATGCGCGGTTCGTTTCTGAAAGATCCGAACCTGCGTCGTGAATTCCTGTCGCTACGTAACGTCAAAAAATAATCAAGGAATCGTCATGTTAGTCCGCTTATTGTATGCAAGCCGCTCTGTCGACAAGAACTCGACCGAGCTGATCAATTCCATCATGGCGCAGTCGCGCCTGAACAATCCGTCGCAAGGCCTGACCGGTATTCTGTGTTTCAGCGGAGATATTTTTATTCAGGTGCTGGAGGGCAGTCGCACAGCGGTCAATGCCTTGTACGGTCATATCCTCAAAGACCCGCGCCATACGGGTGTCCAGATCCTGCACTTCGAAGAAATCACCGAACGCCGTTTTGCCGGCTGGACCATGGGACAGGTCAACCTGGCAAAGCTCAATACATCCGTGTTGCTGAAGTATTCCGAACTGCCTGAACTCAATCCGTTTGCGGTGTCGGGATTGGTCTCGATGGCGTTGCTCGATGAACTGATCGCCACCGCCTCCATCGTCGGTCGTGCCTGACTGAAATTTTTCGGCGGCAATGTTGGTTGGCGTACAGCGCAGGACTCCGGGGTAACAGATCATCAACGCTGTTGATCATCCTCTCCCGGAGAAAAATTTCATGAAGCCATCGGCGAAAACCCGCTCGGTCGTGTCGTTCATAGCGACGGCGACGCTTGTTCTGCTATGTTTCGCAGCCGGTACCGCGTTGATCACTAACTGGATCACGGATGGCGAAGGCCTGCCAGTGGACATCGCGTCTCCATCTGAGTAGTCACTGCGGATAGAGCGCGTGGCTTCTTGCGTACAAGCGCACCAATCCCAGCAACGTATCGATGCTTGGCGTCGGGACCTCGACACGTAGGCCGATTTCCCGGACCGCACTCACCAGTGCATCGATTTCAAGCGCTCGTCCGGCTTCGGCATCCTGCAGCATCGATGTCTTGAACGCGCCTAGCTGGCGCGTCAGCCGCATTCTCTCTTCCCCGCTTTGTGCAATGTGGCAGCCGATCCGATTCCCGATGGCAGCTGCTTCGGCCATCGCCTTCAAACAGAAATCTCTTACCAGCGGATCATCGAGCACCTTGTCGGCGCTTGCGCCCGTCATCGCCGAAAGCGGATTCATCGTCATATTGCCCCACAATTTGTACCAGATATCGCGTCGGATATCGGCACTGGCTTCGACATCGAAACCGGCTGCTGCGAGCAAACTGACCAGCGCGGACAAGCGTGCCGGTTGGCCCGGGATGGCTTCGCCAAGGATCAGCCGGTTGCCGAAACCGGGACGGATCAGGCCGGGCTCCGGTGAACTGCTCGACAGATGCACAACGCAGCCGATCAGTTGATGGGCCGGCATCACTTGTGCCAGGGCACCATCGGGGTCCAGTGATTGCAGGCGCAGGCCTGAGAACGGGCGTTCCGGCTGTTCAAAAAACCACCAGGGGACGCCGTTCATTGCGGTAACGATGCAGGTCTCAGGGCCGAGCAGGGGAGCAATCCGGGTTGCCACGTCGGCAAGCCCGGTCGACTTGACAGCGACGATCACGATATCCTGGACCCCGATCCGTGAAGGCGTATCGTCCGCCGCGATCTTGAGATGGCGGATGCCGGTACTGTCCTCGATACGCAGTCCGTGTTGACGGATCGCTTCCAGTGTCCGGCCACGGGCAACAAGGCTGAGCTGATGACCGGTTTCCTGTTGCGCCAGTCGCGCTGCAATGAGTCCCCCAACTGCGCCTGCACCATAAATTGCTATTTTCATTTCTGATTCCTATAAGTTCGTTATCGCGCTTGTTCCCGGTCAGGCACCCACTATCCAGCCCTCGAGCGGATCAAAGTCCGGCAAGCCGAAACAGGTATCGCGACGCTGCCATGCCCAGGCGGCCAGCACACCACACAAGGCGGCATCGAGCAGATCGCCACTGGCGTCATCGAGTAGCGCGGCACGATGCGGTCCTGCATCCAGCCGGACCGCAAAGCGATGATCGCCGCGTTCAAGATGGTCAAGAATCATCGCACGTGCGGCAAGGCGTTCGGGTGTTTGCTTTGCGCGGTCGTCATTCTTGTACGAAGCGCGGGTAATCGAGCGGGCCACCATGCCCGGATAGCCTTCCAGTGCGATGCGCTGCGGATCGCCGGCATCGATTCCCGGTAGCGTCACACCGGCAGCGCGCAACAGCGGTACCCCGGCGTGCAACATATAGGCCACCGGCGGGTTGACCCATTTCATCGAGGAAGACGATCCGGCGGGAATGTCCGTTGCGCGATGGGCAAATTTTCCGCCCACGGGACGGGCATCACAAAACGCCTTGAAGGTAGTGCGCATCTCGGGTCGGGACAGTGATGCCAGATGCGTCATCAATGCGGGCCACGTGAGAGGCCAATGCAGGTGTTCTACCAGCTCGCGCGGTAATGAAAACGGAAAATCGAAAGCCCCCAGCCACGGTCCGGGTTGCTGCAGCCACTGCGCGAAGCTGGCGAAATCGGGGAGTGCTTGCAGGGTATCGAGGTGCCAGGTCCCGCCAGTCAGATATCCGGAGGCGATGGTGATGGTTTTGCGACGCGTGGGCGCAGAGGTGAAGTCAATGCCATGCAGTAGCCAGCTTGATTCCGGATCGATAGGCATTGTGTGCAATTAAATGAAAGTGCCGCTATTTTAACGGGCAATAAAAAAGGCACCCGAAGGTGCCTTTCAATAAGTCATGCATTGCAGCAGGCTTGCGCCTGCAAGCAATTAGAACGTGTGACGAACGCCGACGTTGAACAGGTTGTCGGTTTCGCCGTTTGCAGCAGCGAAGCCACCAACGTTCGATGCGCCGTCATTCGACAGACGGGAGTACGACGTGTACAGGTTGGTACGCTTCGACAACGCGTAGGTGTAACCCAGAGCAACTTGGTCTGCATCAGCGTTGTTGACGAACTTGTTCTTACGCTTGGTGTAGTCCACCAGGAAGGTGCTGGCGCCGAAAGGAACGCTAACGCCAACCATCATGTCGCGGATGTCAACGGTCGAATTGTAGAGTTTGCGCTGGTCATAAGCAACGTGAGCTTTGACAACGGAGAAGTCGTAAGTACCAGCCAGCAGCGTTGTTTTGTCGCTAGCGGTGTCAAGTGCATTTTTTGCATTGTGGTGAGTCAGAGCAACCAGGACTGGACCGTTTGCGTATTGCAGCATGCCGGTAACTTGGCGGCTAGCCGAGTTGTTGCCGGCGACTTCGCCGAAACCGTATTGCACAGCACCTTTGAAGCCGCTGACATCTGGCGATTCATAAGCAACTGTGTTGTTCATACGGCCACCAGCGCTGTTGAAGAAACGCTGTGAGTCACCAGCCAGGCCAATCGCGAATGGATCGATAGCTGACAGTGTGTTGTACAGCAGGGTGGTTTGACGACCCAGTTTGACGGTACCGAAGGTGCCTTGCAGGCCAAGGTACGATTGACGACCGAATGCGGTGTTGCTTTGAGCGAAGCCGCCGGTGTCAGCGTTGATACCTGTTTCCAGAACGAACAGTGCTTTCAGACCGTTACCCAGATCTTCGACGCCTTTGAAACCCAGACGGCTGCCCGACTGGATACCGCTGTTCAGGCCGGTCGTGGTGGTTGCGCCATTGTCATCACGGGAGATACCCATGTCGACAACACCATAAACGGTGACGGATGACTGGGCTGCTGCCGAGCCGGCGATGGTGCCGAGAATGGCGAGTGCGAGTAGCGATTTTTTCATTGTGCAATTTCCTGGTTGTGAAAAGAAAAGTTGTTGGGTGGTACCAAAACAATCTGACGGGAAGATACAAGCTCTAAATGACATCTTGATGACTAAATGGCTGAACATTTCTGCAACCATTCCGTCCGGTAAGACTGCCGTTATTTCAGAAAGTTGCCTTGCTGTCGAAATTGTTTTTTTGACTGTCGTGCCCTGCTTTGCGGCGCTGCATCAATCAACAGAGCGCAGTTTAGCGCATGTTGGCGCGCAGTGTTCATGACCAAATGGTAAGTGTGTCTCTGTTTTACAACGCATTGACTTTTCATTGCCTAGCCTTGAGCCAAGGGTGAATCGCGATCCGTTGGCGCAAATTGGCGAGCCGCAAAATGTTATCGGGACAAGGTTTTAGCTTGTCCCGATGTAAAACGGAGATTCATACCGCCGCAATATCAGGCGTCGGGCAGCACCACGTTGACATCCAGCACCTCAAGATTGCCCTGTCTGTCCAGAGAGATTTTGATGTCATCCGCGTTGACCTTGGTGTACTTCGAGATCACTGCAATCAATTCCTTGTGCAGTGCAGGCAGGAAGTCGGGCCCGGATCGACCATTGCGTTCGCGCGCAATGATGATTTGCAATCGTTCTTTGGCTGCACTGGCCGTTTTTGGCTTGCTGGCAAATAAGAAGGATAAAAGAGCCATTTACTTTCCCCTGAAAATGCGCTGCAGGAAACCCGGTTTTTCATAGGTCGTGAATTTCAGCGGCACGTCTTCGCCGAGGAAGCGCGAGACCAGATCCTGGTAAGCCTGTGAGACATCGCTGCCTTCGATATGAATCGCCGGGTTGCCCTGGTTCGAGGCGGCAAGTACCGATTCGGATTCCGGAATGATGCCGACCAGCGGGATACGCAGGATTTCCTGCACGTCGGTGTAGGACAGCATTTCGCCGGATTCGACACGCTTTGGTACGTAGCGGGTGATCAGCAAATGCTCCTTGACCGGCTCGCCGCCGTTCTGGGCGCGACGCGACTTGGCCTGAATGATGCCGAGGATGCGGTCCGAGTCACGTACCGAGGAGACCTCGGGGTTGGTGACAATGATGGCTTCATCGGCGAAGGTCAGTGCCATCACCGCACCGCGCTCGATACCGGCGGGGGAGTCGCAAATGATGTACTCGAACCCCATTGCATCAAGGTCTTTGAGGACGCGTTCGACGCCGTCTTCAGTGAGTGCGTCTTTATCGCGCGTCTGAGAAGCCGGCAATACGAACAGGTTCTCGCAATGCTTGTCCTTGATTAAGGCCTGGTTCAAGGTCGCCTCGCCGTTGATGACATTGATCAGGTCATACACAACGCGCCGTTCGCAGCCCATGATCAAGTCGAGGTTACGCAAACCGACATCAAAATCGAGGACTGCCGTTTTATGACCCCGCAGGGCGAGCCCGGAGGCAAAACTTGCGCTGGACGTGGTCTTGCCGACACCACCTTTGCCGGACGTTACAACAATGACTTTTGCCACAAATGGGCTCCTTTCAGAATGATATGAATTTAAGAATTAACCGATAGTACGTCGAGACGGTCACCGACAAGCCGAATTTGTACGGCGTGATTGGCAAGTCCTTGCGGATAGCCGTTCTCGAAGGTGCGATAGATACCTGCAATCGACACCAGCTCCGCTTCCATCAGCGAAGTAAAAATGCGCGCATCGGCATTGCCGCTGGCACCGGCCAGTGCACGTCCGCGCAGCGGCGCATACACATGAATACTGCCGTCGGCGATGACTTCGGC
>AEPR01000039.1 GCA_000195205.2 Oxalobacteraceae bacterium IMCC9480
TTCGAGGCCGGCGATGATGCGCAGCAGCGTAGTCTTGCCGCAGCCGGAGGGTCCGAGCAGGCAGACGAATTCGCCTTTGCGGACATCGAGGTTGATGTCTTGCAGCGCCGTGAAAGCGCCGAACTGTTTGCCGACACCGGCGATGCGCAGCCAGTGGTCTTCGTGGGATGGGGTCATGAGGCAGCGGCTCTTTCGGACTGGGCAATGAGGCGGGGCAGGTAGTGCGCAAAGGGCGGCACCACGAGGTCGACGATCTTGGCCGCGTCGTCATGCCGGCGCAGCGCGATGGCGCGCGCGGCATACGGATGGCTGATAAAACGCGCGGCGGCGGCCGCGTCCATCACGCCACCTTGCAGCGCCAGGCTCAGGCGCGACGCGTCGGACAACGCCGCGAAATAGGGGACTTCGGAAAAACATAAATAGCGCTTGGCATCGACATGCAGCCGGATCGCATCGATCACGTCGGCTGGCATCAGGCCGCGCAGGAAGGGCACGATCTTGACTTGATGCAGGTCGTCCTTGCCGTCGGCAAGGTCCTGATCATTTTGTTCGAACAGCATGTGGCCGAGGTCATGTAGCAGGCAGGCAATGATGAGGGCATCGTCATCGCCTGCCTGTTGGGCCAGCCAGGCACTTTGCAGTGCATGGTCGCGCTGGGTGATGGCCTCGCCGCCGTACAGGCTGGCACCGGCATGCTCGAAGAGTGCCGTGATCTGCGTGAGCGTGAGAGTGTGCGGGAGGCCCATCGTCATCCCTTACTTGGCCGGCTTCGGCTCGGACTTGCCGTCGTAGCGACGGGTCCACTCGGCCAGGATGCGGTCACGATTGGTGGCGGCCCATTTCAGGTCCTGCTTGATCAGCAGCTGCTCGTAATTGGCCGGGATCAGCGGGTTCGGTTTGGCCACGCCCGGATAGGCGACGATGGCGAAGTTGTTGGCAAACTGTTCGTTGCCGGACTTCGAGGCGGACCAGTCGGCCAGCTTGCGGGCGGCCTCGAGGTTCTTTGTTCCCTTCATGATGGCAGTGGCTTCGACATCCCAGCCCAGGCCTTCTTTCGGGAACACCAGGTCGATCGGTGCGCCGGCTTCCTTGAGCTTGGCGGCGCGGTATTCGAAGGCGATGCCGATCGGGAATTCACCTGCGGCGGCTTGCTTGCACGGCTTGGATCCGGAGTGGGTGTACTGGGCGATATTGTTGTGCAGCTGATCCATGTAGGCCCAGCCGTCTTTCTCGCCGAAGGTGCTCAGCCAGCCGCTGACATCGAAGTAGCCGGTGCCGCTGGAGGCGGGATTCGGCATCACGATCTTGCCTTTGTACTCGGCCTTGAGCAGGTCTTTCCAGCTCTCCGGTTTGGTCAGGCCCTGCTTGGCGGCTTCGACGGTATTGAAGCAAATCGTCGCGCCCCAGACATCCATGCCGACCCAGCTTGGCGGCTTGGTGTCGTCGACAAAACGCTGGTTGAGTTTCTCGACGCCCTTCGGTGCGTAGGCTTGCAACATGCCTTCTTTTTCGAGTACCAGCAGCGAGGTGGCAGCGACACCCATGACGACGTCGGCTTGCGGTGCGGCTTTTTCAGCCAGCAGTTTGGCGGTGATGATGCCGGTCGAATCGCGCACCCAGCGCAATTTGATATCGGGATATTCGGTTTCGAATTTGGCCTGGTAGGCCTTGAGCTGGTCGGCTTCTAGTGCCGTGTAGACGGTCAGGCTGGTTTCGGCAAAAGCGCTGGCACTGAACAGGCAGAGCAGGGCGGGCAAGGACTTCAAGAGCGGGCGGATCTGCATTTCATACTCCAGGAGGTTTAGCGTCATGGCGACACCGGAAGTTCGGAGTGTAGGGAGGCAATATGACCTCATCGTGACGTCTATATGACTTGGTAGCGCGATTAGCTTGTACGCGATCGACTTGCACGTGATCTTGTTGCGCATGCGCTTGTGGTACGGTCACGGCTAACTCAATGACGCAAGGAATCCTCGTATGGCCATCGGCTGGTTCACCGTACTTCAGGCAGTTCCGTGGGCAGATGTGATCAGCAACGCACCCAAGGTCGCCGAAGGCGCCAAAAAATTATGGAAATCGGTCGGCAAGAAATCCGCGCCGCCTGTCACTGCAAGCGCGACCACGACCACCGGCCTGACGCCGGCGGCGCTGGTCGATGCCCGCCTGTCTGCGACCGAAATCGCGGTCGTTGCCCTCAACGAGCAAATGCTGGCCTCGTCGGCGCTGATCCGCGATCTGGCCGAACAGAACGAACAGCTGATGCGCCGGGTCGATGCGAACTGGCGCAAGACGCGCTGGCTGTGTCTGGCTTCCGGCATCGTTGGTGCGGTGCTGGCGG
>AEPR01000038.1 GCA_000195205.2 Oxalobacteraceae bacterium IMCC9480
AAAAAAATTAAGCGAGCAAGAATTTTTTGACTATTTTTCCGCCAGGGCAACTGAAATCGGTTTTGAATACTGCAGTTTCGGGATGGCGTTGCCATTGCCGTTAAATAACCCGAAATTTATTGTTCATAATAATTACCCCGAAAAATGGTGGCTGATTTATCAGAGTAAAAATTATTTATCCGTTGACCCGACAGTGCGTCATGGACTGTCCTCCGTAGCGCCTATCTTATGGAATGAAAAAACATTCGTTGCCGCCCCTGAAATGTGGGAAGACGCCCGTGAGCACGGCTTGAATTACGGATGGGCGCAACCGGCGCGGGACACACGCGGGACCATCGGGATGGTTTCTCTTTCAAGAAGTGTCGAGGACGTGGACGCGGACGAATTGGATAGACATCTGGCAAGAATGCAGCATATTTCTCAACTTCTTCTTCTTGGCATGACCGATCTGATACTACCGAAAGAGTTTCCGGAGTCGCTTGCTCACCTGACTTTGCGAGAAAGAGAAGTGATGCGCTGGACCGCGGATGGAAAAACGTCGTATGAAATAGGACGTATTTTGATTATTTCGGTCAGTACCGTTAATTTCCACATTAATAATGCAATCGAAAAATTAAATGCCGTTAATAAAATTCAGGCCGTAGTAAAAGCCGCAATGCTTGGATTGTTATAAATAGGCGAAATTTGAGGGCGAGGGGATGTTGATGGTGAGCAGAGCATAAGCGCTCCACCGCACCCCAAACGCTGATTTCAGACCCATCAAAATAAATATTATTCGTCTGGTATCACCTGAACCTTACTCACTATGACAGGCCAATAAAAGCCAGAAATCCGGAAAATGATTAAACGTTCTAATACGATAAAGCAACATCATATAACTACTTAAAGTAGAATTTGCCGGTTGATCAGGCGCCACGGATAGTTATTAGTATTCCGGGTGATTCGTGAAACCGCAGGATTGCGGGCACTACACGGGGCCTGAGTTTTCTGACAGCGCCTTTTTTATGATTGCGCCTGAACGACGTGGGGTGCTTGCTCTCGCGTCGCACGGCATTCCCTAATGCTTTTCTGGAAGGAGATACCGTGCATTTCACCGCCTTTCCCCTGCTGGATCCGGTGACGCTACTGTTTTCGATTTGCCTGTTATCGTTTCTGATGGCAATGGTCTCTTTCACTACGGCAGGCTCAATGCCCGAGCAGGCGCCAGCGCTCCGTGAATTCAGCAAGTCGATGAGCGTCGCTGGCTGCGCGTTTCTGCTTTATTACTTGCGAGGGAATATTTCATGGTTCCTCGGATTTTTCGTTTCCAACGCGCTGTTCCTCATGTCGTCCTATTTCGGGTTGACGGCATATGCCCGTTTATTGCGCCTCAACTTATCGACGCCAATCGTCGCCGGATTGGTCGTTTTCGGTGTGAGTGGTGTAGCTGCGACTTACTTTTTCCAGACCCCCCGTCAAGTGGCGGTATTCACGGTATCTGCGGCAATCACGGTGATGTGGTCCATCAATGTTGCGCTAATCGCCAGCGGCATGACCAAGCGGCCAACACCGTCGGCGCTGCTGGGAATCGTCATATTTGCCATCGGGGCAGTGGCATTTGCCGCACGTACGATATTTTGCATCGCAGGTGAAGGCGCATCGATCTCGCCAACGTCGGGGGCCTTTTTGCAGGTCGGGCTGCTACTGTTCGGTGCCGTGTTCATTGCAGCGTCTGCCGTTACGTTTCTTGCTGCAGCTCATGAACGGCAACGTTCGGGAATCGAGGAAAATGCCTTGCGCGACGGCCTGACGGGCTTGTACAACCGCGCAGCCCTATTCCGGATCGCCCGTGAACTTGATGCCACGCGCGACGCCACCCGTTACGCAGTGGTGATGTTGGATATCGACTACTTCAAAGATATCAACGACAGGCACGGGCACAGTGGTGGCGATGTGGTGCTCGCGCAAGCCGCAGCGCTGATCGCGTCACTGGCGCGCAAGGCTGACGCGGTGTTCCGCTACGGGGGAGAGGAATTCTGCGTTCTGCTCTATGACAGCGGGCAGCAGGAAGCTGAGCATTTTTCGGCGCGTGTGGTGGGTGCAGCCGGCAGGAGTGTCGCGAATTTGCCGGACGGAAGCATCGTTCCCTTTACTTTTTCCGCAGGCTACGCAACGAGATCGACGGCCACGACACACGGAGCAGCGCGGGAGCTCTTCGCCTCGGTGCTTGAGCGCGCAGACCTGGCTCTCTACCGGGCCAAGCGGGGAGGGCGCAACCAGTCTGTTGCGGCACTACCTGTCGTTGCAATCACTTGACTATCCACCCCTAGCGCCCCAAAAAATGATTGCGATACCGCGCCGACAGATCGCCAAAGCGCAACATCATCGGCAAGTCGGCCGTATTGAAGACGAGGTCGCGCGCCGGTGGTCCGAGGACGCGGGCACCGCAACGCAGGTAACCCTTGATCAATGGCGGTATCGTGACTTTTTCTGCAGGGGCGTGTCCGGCAAGGTCATCAACCGGCAGCGCATCGCGTGGATGAACCTGCCAGTGGGGTGCCGCCAGATGCGTGTGCCGCAAGCGCTCCCGCAGGCTTGCCGCGGCATAGCCCTGATCGGCCAGGCTGATGCTGGCGCAGCCTATCATCGTGTCGAGTTGATGGGCGAGCATGTAGCTTCCGAGCGCGCGCCACATGGCCATGATGACGGTGCCGTTGCGCCACGCCGGATGCACGCAGGTCCGTCCCAATTCAAGCGCACCCGACCGCAACGCGGCAATCGGAGTCAGATCAAATTCCGTATCGGAATAGAAGCCACCGGCGCGCAGTGCCTGCGCGGGACGCATTACCCGGTAGGTGCCGATGACCTGTCCGGGTTCCCGATCCGGCTTGGTCTTGATGAGCAGATGGTCACAAAATGCATCGAAGCGATCGCTCTCGCAGTCGTGATTTCCAAGGCCATTGCGGGCGGGCGTCGCGCCCATTTCCTTGACAAACACGTCATGGCGAAGCCGTTGTGCGGCGCGTAGGTCGCTGGTATCACTCGCCCAGGTGGCAACAATATCGGTCGAATCGTGTTCAACCAGTGCGCTGGCCAGACGATCGCCAGTGATGTCATTGGAATGAGGAAGCATTAGTTGGAAGGCGGGTAAGCCGCAATGAGCCGCTGTTGCCGGCGATAAAGGGATGCGAGGCGGCGCAGCCTGATAGGCGCGACACCTTGCTTTCTTAAGGCATGGCCGATCGCAAAAAGCCGCTGTTGCTTTGAAAAGATGATGCGAAAGGCGTTCCACAAGCTAATCTCCGGATCCCAGGCGTGGATGGCTTCCGAGCCGGCACCGTTGATTTCGATGATGGTGAAGCCGCGTCCGGCCTGAAGTTCGCGCACATCCGTAAAGCGGACGTCGAACCTGCCGCAGTAAAAACGCGGCATGTCGCGCGCGATGGCATCGATGGCCGCCGTCAATTGTGGCGATAGGCAGGCGCGCCGTTGCGGTACAAACCGCCGACGCGGGTCGAGCCGATGGTCGCAAGCCGGACCACTTCGTCCCTGGCCGGGATGTGCAACAGATCGCAAGCGGCGGCATGGTGTGGCGCATCACGTAATCGCCGTGCCCGTGGATCAGCATCGATCAAGGCAGCCGTCGAGCGGACGCCATCCCCGATTACCCGGGGGTAGTAGCGCAACGCGACGCCGAGCAAGTGACTCTGATCGGTCTCCGGATCCCGCGCGTAAAAGATGCCTGCTTCACCTTCATCGGACAAATACTCCTGCAGCACGACGACTTCATTGCGCGGGAACGCCTCCAGATAGCGCATTAGCGCAGCAAGATCGTCAATCTTTTGCACACCGTACCCGCACAGGCCGAGATCCGGCTTGGCAATAACCGGAAATTCCAGGCCAGCCTTTGCCATGATCTGCAGCACATCGACAGGACACGGCACGAGGTCCGTACGCACGGAACAATAAGTGGCCGTTGCGGCCCGCGCCCGCGCGCCCATGTCCTTGAAATACTCCAGCTTGCCTTCCCCGACCAGGCCACCCGCCGTGATGCAGGGATTGGCCGCTGAGGGCAAGGTCGTGCTGCGATAGCGCACTGCCAGCCACAGCCATTGCACGGCAAGCGGGATACAAATCAGCCATTTCGGCATACGTTCAAGGCGGCTGCAACGCGGACCGCTCCCGGTGTTGGCGGTAGTCGTGCACAACGGTGGGGTGGGGGCGTGAAGTTCAGTGTGGTTCATGGCGGCCCCTCGCTGCGGCAGACGATCAGGCCAACCGCCGCAATGCGGTCGGCATGCTGATAGATCGGTCGCGATAATTCTTCACCAAACACATCAGGATCTATTTCGGTATAGGACCACGGCCATCCGGTCGAAGAAAGCGCTGCAGTCATCTCGTCGAGAAACGGGTCGGCCCCCGCGATGATCGCCACGCCGGTGTATAGGAGTAACTGCCCCCCCGGCGCAAGACGTGTCAGTGCTTCCCGCGCAATGCGAACACTGAGCGCCCTGCCAAGCCCGTCGCCGCCGTGCCGATAGGTGCGCCGGTTGTCGTCGTACAGATAGGGCGGGTTGGAAATAATCAGATCGAATTGACCGTCGACAGCGGCAAACGTATCCCCCAGAGCAAGGCGCACGGGGATGCCTGCAACGTCGGCGTTGATCGCGGCATAGCGCAGCGCGGTCGGATTAATATCGCTGAGGGTCAGTGAACATTCGCGCCCTGCGCCTTGCATCATCCGCGCCGCTGCAATGCCGCCGGCGCCACTGCCGCAACCGACATCGAGAATCCGGACGGTGCTGTGTGGCGCTGACCCTGAAGCGGTATTCGGGCTCAAGACATGTTCCGTCAGCGCGTGCCGGATGAATCTGGCGAAACGGTAGGTATCCGGTCCGAAAAAGACCGATGACGATGCCCCGGTCGGAAACGACGAATGCAGCAGCAGATCGCCATCAAGACTGGCAATCCGCACGCCACTGCGCGCCGGATTACCCGCGAGTACTGCGCCGGCCTGCTGCAAAAGCGCCAGCAGGGATGGCGCGAGCTGGTGCGAGGCGAAAGGGGAGTTCCAGCCAAAAATGTCACGCAGCGAGACGTCCTGATCCTGATCGCGGCTGCGCTGATCCAGGTAGCGTTGATGCGTCACCGGTGTCGGCGTGATGAAGGCGTAGCCTGTACCGGCGACTTCTTTCAGCAAGCGGGTCAGGGCCGCTGTCTCCCGGGCGTTTGGCACGACGTTCGTTGTACTGACGGCTGATTGACTGTCTATCATGCGAATCCTGCGCAGACCGGAGTCAGGACAGCAGGCCCGCAAGTGTCAGCGCTGACCTGCAGCTTACGGCTGTAGCGCTCAAAGCACTCTTCACCACAGCGCAATCGCATGAGTGCGCCTTCGGCGATCAGTCTGGCGCAGCCCGGATCAGCATCAATGAGCGGACGAATGACTTCGCGTATCCACGCAGCTGAATGCGACACGTCGACAGCGGCGTGCAGATCAAAATACGTGCGCATCTTCCGGTCCAGTCCCAGTCTTTGCATGGCCATCGAGACTTTTTTTACCCGTCCGGGAGCCGTCAGTTCAACCGCTCCCAACGCGCCTATCGATTGATACGCATAACGACGGTTGCTCGCCAGTCCGATCATGGGGGTTGCTCAAGGCGAGCGCTTCCCGCACCGTGGAGGCGATGGACGGTTGCAGATCGAGGCCGCTCACCATGCGCTCAAGCATGCCGCCATGCATTGCTGCGGCTTTGCCATGGCCCATTTCATCCCAGAAGTTGCGGGCACATTCCAGCTTTGGCCGGACCGGCAGTTTCACCAGCGTCAAGGCCAGCAAATCGTCGAAGCCAGCTTCGCCTGCGGCTTCCTGCGTCAGAAACCAGCGCAATTGCGGCAAGGTCGCCGTCTGGGCCAGCCAGTCGAACAAGCGATGCTGTTGTCCCGGGCCGGTCGTTTCCAGCGCAGAGAACCACGCGACGAAGGCATCGCCTGAAGGCATCACGGATGGCATCAAGGGCACGACTGCGGCGCGCAGCGATTCCAGATAGACGCCTTCGGAATGCCGCCATGCGTACTCGGTCTGCAGCTGCCCGGCCCATTCTGCGCAAGGTTTGCCGATGGCAAGACGATCGACATTGAACTGCGCGAGTGCGCGATGGAAGTCGGCGGCGTCCTCGTGATTGACTATGCTGTGCATAAGGTAACTTTCCTGGCGAAGTAAGCGCGCTCGACGCTAGCGACAAAGAGCGCTACCGGAGCAAAGGGCGTCTCTGCATTGACATCAATTCAGGACCTCTTGCCAAAAGCGTAATGGTGCCGCCTGGGCATGTATGTACGGCCACGCACACAAAGGTGTTTCAAGCGTGACGGTGGCTTACTGCGAAGAGTCCGGCATTGTTGTGGCCCGGATCCTAAAAACGGCCTGGATTTTTGCGGCCCATCAGCCAGCGTCTGGCCGGTTGCTCGACTGCCAGGTGCAGGATCGCAGCACCGATCCCGATTACCACCAGATACAGCGCGAACCCGCTGCCATCATCAAAGTGCGTCAGATGCTGTTGCATCAGACGCAACACGAGCTGATGCAACAGGTACAACGCAAACGAGATTTCGCCGCCGAACACCAGGTAGCGATTGCTCAAGCCAGCGGTGATCCAACCACGCTGGCGCGAAAAAACGACGATCAATCCAGCCGCAAACGGTGCCAGGCAAACATGGTCGGCCCACTCGCGGGTGATCAGTCCGGCCAACGGGCTGATCACGGCGAGCGTCGTCGCTTCCTGAGCCGGCGCGACCAGCGGCACGCTCGTGAAGTGGACCGCAAGCATTGCCCGGTGCAACCACGGTGCCAGCCCGAAGCGACAGGCTGCGAACGCCAGCATCAGCGCGGCCAGGATGGCGCACTCTAGCAGGGTCCATCGCAGGCCTGGTGCGGTCGGTCGTATCGCATTTTCTCTTGCCGGAAAACCCAAACCGCAAACCACACCGAGGACGAACTCGCTCAATCGCGCCAACGGAAATCCATACAGCAAACCGGTACTCGAGAGTTGCTGCCCGCTTGGTGCCCAGCTTGGCAGATGGGTCACGGCGGAGAGCTCGACCAGGAGCGCCACCAGCATGATCGATAGCAGCAGGACGAACAGGATCACGCGCTTTCCTGTCGCCATCAGCAGGGGAAACACGGCATAAAAAAACAGCTCCGTGGAAATGCTCCACGACGCATAGTCATAAGAAAAAAAGTAGCGATCCCACGGTATCCAGGCTTGCAGCAGCGCGGCATTGGCGATCAATACCGGCCAGGAGAACGGTTTAGGCAATGGCAGGAACAGCAAGCAGAGGCACAAACATGCCAGATGCAATGGCCAGATACGGGCCAGCCGCGCGCGGTAAAAATGCCAGCGCGCAGCGCCGTCGGCATCGGCGAGGACGTCGCGATACACACAGGTGAGGATAAAGCCGGACAGCACAAAAAAGAACGACACTCCGGCATCGAGCGGGCCGAGCTGCGCGGCCGGCCAGAACACGCCATTACAATGGTGCACCACGATCGCCAGCGCCGCGAATAATCGCAGGGTAGTCAGGGCCGGCATGGCGGGTCGCGATTCAAACATGGGTATCAAGTGATCGGAGATGGAGTGCAACGGGATATTACGTCATCGGCCGGACAACTTCTCCGCGCACTGAAACTGACCTTAGTGATGCTGTTGCCCTGGGTTGTCACGTTAGCAAGTCATGCAGCTAGCGGCCCGTCACAGAATGTCTATATCGGTGCCCGGCGGCTTATTGCGGTGGACGGGACCCGTCGCCTCAACCTGGTCTGCATGGGTCACGGCGAACCGACGGTGATCTTCGATAGCGGCCTGTCGGACTGGAGCTTTACGTGGGCGCTGGTGCAACCGGACGTGGCGCGCACGACGCGCGCTTGCGCTTATGATCGCGCCGGTCTGGGCGCCAGCGATCCGACCGGCCGCCCTGCCGATAGCCGCCATATGGTCGATGACTTGCACCTGCTGCTGCAGCGCGCCGGTGTCGACGGGGCACTGGTGCTGGTCGGCCACTCGATGGGGGCGCTCAATGTGCGTTTGTACGCCGCGCTGTATCCGGCGCAGGTGGCCGGCATGGTGCTGGTGGACCCCGCGCACGAAGACGCGTTCAGCCGCATCGATGCCCATCGTGACCAGCAGGAAACGCGTCGATATGCCGCGCAGCGTGCCGCCGCGAGCGCCTGTGTCGCCGATTTTGTGCGCCGCCATGCCAGCAATGACTGGCGCGCGCGCTGCATCGAGCCGGGTGATCCGCGCTACGACCGGTCACTCAATGCCGCCCGTCGCCGGGTGGCAGGACAGCTGATCTACCAGCGCGCCCAGCTTGACGAAATCACCCGCTACGCCGATGGCAGCAGCTTCGCGCAGCTGCGCGAAGCCCGACGCAGCCTGGGGACTCTGCCGCTGATCGTTCTGACGGCGCAGCAAACCGTGCTGCAAGGAGGCGATGACTGGCTGGATTTGCATCGTGAGCTGGCGGCCATGTCCGCGCTCGGCCGGCAGCGTACCATCGCCAATGCCGGCCACTATATTCAACTCGACCGACCTGATGTGGTCATTGATGCCATCGCCGAGGTGATACGGACGGCACCGCGGTACCATCGCGCACAGCCAGCCGTCGCACCAGCCCTGGCCACAAGGCCTGATGCAATTCCGGATAACACTCCGCCTTGCGATACTGCCCGGATCGGACCACCAGCGATCCGCCATTAGCCAATCCGGTCACTGTTTTGTCGCCCCGTGCTGTATCGTGACGACCTTGCGTTTCCTATCACTGCAATCAATCCTTCGCCACCCTCCGTGCAACTGCGTCGCCGGCATTGCGCGCTCTTTTGAGATCGAAACCCCCCCATGAAGCCTGCCGAATCTT